>JAEZAF010000168.1 GCA_023430545.1 Chloroflexota bacterium | reverse complement strand
GTAATAGGCCAGCGCGAGGAATTCGTCAATCGCCTTGGATGCAGCATAGGCCCAGCGGCTGCGGGTGGTCGGCCCCAGCAGGCTGTCGTCGTCCTCTTCGAACGGGAATTTGACGCCCTTGCCGTACACTTCAGAGGTCGAGGCGATCATCACCTTCTTGCGGTAGCGGCGTGCGCTCTGGAGCAGGATTTCGGTGCCGCCGATGTTGACTTCAATCGTGTTGATCGGTTCGCTGACGATCTTCTGCACGCCGACCGCTGCGGCCAGATGGTAGATGATGTCGCACTCGCTCACCAGCCGGTCGATGATATTCAGACTGCGGATGTCTTCGATGGCATAACGATAGTTAGGGTTATCCTCAAGCCGCTGGACGTTCTCAATGCGGCCTGTGCTCAGGTTGTCGATCACGGTCACGCGCTGGCCGCGTGCCAGCAGCGCCTCTGCCAGGTGACTGCCGATAAAGCCCGCGCCGCCGGTGATTAATGCATGAGTCTGCGCCATAAACTGAAGGGTACCTTCCCTGTAAAGTGTCACCTGTGAAGTAAAGACTTGTGACTCCACGAATCTTACCCGATGGGGCAGGGGCTGACAAGCCGACAGCCACAAAGGGGAAACATCATGGCTTTGTCAGCACTGTGTATCGCGGTCAATCAAAAATGGAGGAGCTTTCGCTCCCCCATTTTACTGCGGATGTTGTGCTGTGTGGGACTGATCAGGGAAGAGGCAGGGGCAGAATGGCTGCGGATGCTGCATTCTTCGTCAGGCTCAGGGCATCGAAGCGAACCTTACCCTTCGTCCCCTTGTTCGAGACAACGACTTTGACCTTCTTGACCTGTTCCACCACATTGAGCGACAGCTCACCGGTAAGCGGGACATAGTCTGAACCGGCGCTCGAGACCTTGGCAGTGATCTTGCCCTTGTCTTCATTGTCATCATGGTAGATGACCTTCACCATGACCTTGGCGTCAACCTTACCCTTGGCGAACACAACGCCGGAGAGGGTCACGGTATCACCCGTGTTGAGGCCGTTGGCAGCCAGATCGACGTTCTGCTGAAGCTTGCTGTTTTCGCCAGCGCCGCTCTTGAACTGGAACATGCACGATCCTTCGAAAGCGACCTTTTTCTCAGGCTTGTCGCACTTGAGCTTGTCCTTGCTCGCGTTCTTCACCTGCCAGTTGGCCGGGACATTCTTGTCCTTGCTGTCAGCAGTTTCGAAGCCACCATTCAGCAGCAGTTCGGTCGCGGGAACTTCGGTCGGAACCGGCGTTTCAGGAGTCTCAGTGACAGGCGTAACGACCGGTGTTTCAGGCGTTTCTGTCACAGGTGTTACAACGGGTGTTTCGGGTGTTGGCGTGTCGGGTGTCGGCGTCTCAGGTGTGGGTGTGTCCGGGGTCGGCGTAACAGGGGCCGGTTCAGCCGAGAGATCGTACACGGTCTCTGCAATCGCCAGAGCACCTTCACCGCTGGTCGCGAGGACGATGCGATCCAGATAGGCCACCATCCCACTGAAGCCGCCGCCGCTTTTCTGACCAAACACAAAGGCGACGCCGGAGCCTGTACCTTCGATCGCATTATTGCTAATCACACAGCCGGGTTCGGGATTGACGATCTTCAGATCACCAACGGTCTTACCTGGCTCAATTTCCAGGGCAATAATCTCTGACCACAGATCGTTTGTAGCATGAGGAGTAGAAGTCTTGAGATCAGGATGCGGCAGTTTAGTTCCGTTGCCTATATGCCAGCGACCGTTGGCATTTTCACCAATCGCATTGTTGGCATACCAGATGTTTTCCTCATATTTCTTCGCAATGGTGTAATACGGTTCATAGTGGAAGAGGGTATCGTCCTGATAACGCCAGATGCCATCACCATTCGTATCGACAAAGATATTGACGAAGATGCTGAGGGTCTGTGACGTCGTGTATTCTTCAATCAGGAAATGAAAGTTGAGCGTATCGAGTTCATTCAGCTTGAGACCTTCAAGTGCCTGCGTGCCAAAGTAGGCTTTGCCACCCTGATACTCACAGACAGTAGGACCAGTTCCCGTGCCACCGCCGGGAACCATACGCAGGCTGCTCGGCTCGAAACCTTCCAGCAGATCCGTTGCAACCGGATGTGTACCGAACTCGGCGACGGGTGAGAAATTGGGATTGTTGTCGAAATAGTCGATGCGCCAGAAGCTGGTGTCGGTCACATCTTCTGCACGGATGACGACCGCGGTAGGTTCAGCCTGAAGGAACTGCATACTGCCGAGAAGCAGCAGTACAGCCATAACAGGTACGAAACTTAACGATTTTCTGAATTGGTACTTGGGCATGTTGTCCTGCTTTGTTGAAATAAACGTTAATTAAGACCCTAACATGAAAAATTGGATAGTTTCATAAAGAAAATTAATTGCAACTTATGCGATGAGGAATGTAATAGATTATTTATGACAGATATTTTGGAAAACCCCGGTCAGATCCTGTGCTGATCCGGATTGGGTCTATTTACAAAGTTTTTACCTTCATATATCTGGAAGACTATGACCTATCGGTCATTGGCAAACCCGGGGATCGGTGCGATACTAACAATCCAATTGATCCGTTCAATCGGTTACCTGCATACGACGTTAAGCTGAACGGATTTGCTCCTGAAGCATGTGCGCACAGAACTCACTGTTTTTCTCCAACCGACGCTATCGCCTGCTGCGCCATCTTGGCAGCGGCGGGATGGGCGAGGTTTATAAGGCCTATGATCGGCTGACTCAGCAGGTCGTTGCGATCAAGCGGCTTCATCTGTCGCAGCAGCGCCTGTATGCCGATGAAGCGTCCGGCCTGCGTAAACTCACCAACGAATTCGCGATCCTTGCCGGCCTGCATCATCCCAACATCATCTGCGTGCAGGGCTACGGCTTTGAACATCGTACGCAGCCGTTTGTCGTGCTGGATTATCTGGAAGATGCTGTCGATCTGGTGATGGCCTCACGCCAGCTCGATTTCGATGGCAAGGTCGATCTGTTTATCCAGATCCTTCAGGCGCTGGTTTACCTTCACCGTCATCACATCGTCCACCGTGACCTCAAGCCGACCAACGTGCTCGTCACCCCACAGTACGAAATCCGTCTGGTGGATTTTGGCCTCGCTGGAGATCCCACCCCGGACCTGATTGATACCGCTATCGGCTCACTGGCCTACATGTCACCGGAAGCGCTCAATCATCAGCCGATTGGCATCCCGGCAGATCTCAATGCAGTCGGTGTGCTGGCTTATGAGTGCTTCACCGGTACGCATCCCTATATGGCCGGGACGGTCTCGCGTACCATGAGCAATATCCTCAATGCCGCGCCGGATGTGGAACGGTTGATGCAGGCGCTGGATGGCAATCACGCGCTGGCGCAGGTCATCCTGTTTCTGCTGCGCAAACGCCCCTCGGAGCGTTATGCCAGCGCACAGCAGGTGCTGGTCGATCTGTGTCAGGCGGTGGGGCGTCCCCTGCCGGAAGAGACACAGATCATCCGCGAGGGTTACCTGCAATCCGCGCTGTTCATCGGACGCGAAAAAGAACTTGGCATCCTGAGAGACGCACTGGACAATGCGATCGATGGGCAGGGTTCCGGCTGGCTGGTGGGGGGAGACAGCGGCGTCGGCAAGAGTCGTCTGCTTCAACAGATCCACACCCACGCACTGATCGAAGGTTTCATGGTGGTGCGCGGGTCGGCCATTGAAGAAGGCAGCCTCACCTATCAGCTATGGCGCGGCGTTGTCCCGCAGCTGCTGGTGGATGAACTGTCCCCACCGACACATGAACTGGCACTGCTGCGCGAGATCGTGCCGGATATTGATCTGCTGCTGGAAGTCAGCCTCGATGTATCGGGAGGCGAACTGCACGCCTCGGCCTTCGAAGCGCTGATGGTCGATCTGCTCGGACGGCGCGACCAGCCGATTCTGGTGCTGCTGGAAGATCTGCACTGGGCACGTGATCAGTGGGCAGTACTGGACAATATCATGGCGGCGGTGCAGTCACTGCCAGTGGTGTTTATCGCGACCTTCGGCACCCACGACGCGCCAGATCTGCCGCAGCACATCCCGACAGCGCAGCCATTGTACCTCAGCCGCTTTTCGAGGGATGAGATCGGGCAGCTCATCACCTCGATTCTGGGCCAGCGTGATTTTGTGCCGCAGTTGGTCGAGATGCTCCACCGCGAAACCGACGGCAACGTCTTCTATCTGCTGGATATTGTGCGTTCACTGGCGGAACAGGCGGGCGGGCTGGAACACATCACCGTCAGCATGATTAACACCACGACGATCGTCACGCCTTCGATTCGTGAGATGATTCAGCGGCGTCTGGGGCTGCTGACCACTGACCATCTGCCAATGCTGCGGCTGGCGGCGCTGGCAGGCCGTCAGCTCGACTTCAATATCCTGCGCTATGTGGACAGCGAGATGGACTACGACCGCTGGCTGAGTGACTGCGCTGAGGCATCGATTCTGGAATACGACTCTGGCGAATGGCGCTTTATCCATGACAAGGTGCGGCAGGGGATGCTTTACCGTGTGGATGAGCGTGTGAAGGCCAGAATGCATCGGATGATCGCCGAAGCCATTGAAGCCGTCTACTGGAATCAGCCGGGCTACGAACTGCGCCTGGCGGAACAGTGGCGCGGAGCCGGTGAGCTTGAACGTGAGATGCAGTATCTGCTGCTGCATATGGAGTGGCTGCTGAACGTCCGGCGCTTCGAAGAAGTTCAGGCACATCTCGAGCCGTATCTGCTGCGCTTTGATGAAGCCGCCGTCTCTGATCCGACCGTCGAGGTCTACCGTGCCGAGATCCTGCTGCTGCTTGGGCGGGCCGCGCTTGGCATCAATGATCTGCGGACCGGATCAGAGTATGTCAACGCAGCACGCGCACTGGCGACAAATCTCGCCAGTCCTGTATTCCGTCTGCGCTGTGATGCGATCAGAGTGCGTATTCACCTTTACCGGGGCGAATATGCCGATGCTGCGCCTATTCTGGATGATGCACTGGCGCTCGTCGGGACGCTTCACGAGCCTCGCCTGAAAGCCGAACTGCTGTGCCAGGAGGCGATGCTGCTTGCCCGCACTCATGTGTATGATGAGGCCGAACGGTCACTGGAACGGGCCTCTGCAATCTACGGTGAGCTGCATGATGTCAAAGGATTGGCTGAGTCCGCCAACCTGATGGGACAGATCGCGGCGGAAGTCGGTCAGATGCCGCATGCCATCCAGTCCTTTGAGCAGGCCTATCACCTTTTCCGGGAAAACCAGAACTTCGCGGAGATGGTGCGCCCGTTGAATAACCTCGGCGTCCTCATGTGCCGTATACGGCGCTATGATGAGTCGGTGGCCTATCTCAAACGGGCGCTTGAAGGGGCGCAGCGCTATGGGTATCCGATCATTGTCAGCGCATCGCTGCGGAATCTGGGGCGCACGTATGTCGAGATGGGTGAACTGGACGCGGCGCTGGAGTGCTTTAATGAACTGCTGCCCCTGAGTCGGGCACCGGGGCTTAAACGCCAGCTTTTCACGATTTCGATGGAGATGGCGCTGATTCACCTTCAGGCCGGTCGCATGGCCTACGCACAGATGATGGCGTGGCAGGCCTTTTCCCTGACGATTGACCGTTTCGATGATGAACTGCTCGGATGGGTCGTGTGGTACGGGGCGAATTTCGCGCTCGCGCAGAACCACCTGATCGAAAGCATCACCATGACCGGCTGCCTCCTCAAGCATCTCGACCAGATCGACCGGTCACTTGAAAACAGCATTCGCGCCTTCCGCCAGCATCTGGAGACGCTCAGCGATCCGACGTTTATCGCCAACACCCTGGCGCGCAGCGGCCATTCGCTGGAAGCCTGCGCCCGTGTGGTCTCCGAATCGCACCTGCACACGGATACCGATTAGCCAGCCTAACGCCTGCGCCATCCCCCTGAAATTTCCCACTCCATGACGAAGTGCGGATTCATGTTATAATGCGTCAAATAATCTAAGCATGATTCAATAAATCGGGTACTGTCGCTCAAAAGACAGTCCCACGTCCAGGTTTTACTGCGCGTCAACGCGCCAATCCATGCTTTTAAACTTCATTTTTTGAAAGGTAAAGGTGTATGACTTATCAGATCAGAAAGGCCGCGGTCATCGGCTCCGGTACGATGGGGGGCGGGATCGCAACCGTTCTGGCAGGTGTCGGCGTGCCGACTCTGCTGCTGGACATCCCGGCAAAGGGAACCCAGCCGGGGGACTCTCCGGCCAGGCGTAATGCCATTGTCGAAGGCAATCTCAAGACCCTTCAGAAGATGCGCCCTCCGCAGCTTTTCAGCAGTTCGGTCATGGATCGCATCTCCGTGGGCAATCTGGAAGACGATCTCGAAAAGGTGGCCGATGCCGACTGGATCATTGAAGTCGTTGTCGAAAAGCTGGACATCAAGCAGAACCTGATGGCGAAGCTGGCCGAAATCGCCAAGCCGAGCGCTATCATCAGCAGCAATACTTCCGGCCTGCCCATCAGCAAAATCGCGGAAGAACTCGGCCCGGATTTCAAGCGCCGCTTCCTTGGCACCCACTTCTTCAATCCGCCGCGCTACCTGCGCCTGCTGGAAGTCATCCCGACGGAAGACACCGACCCTGAAGTGGTCGAATTCATGGTCGATTACGGCACCCGTGTGCTCGGTAAGGGTGTGGTCGTCGCCAAGGACAAGCCGAATTTCATCGGCAACCGCTTTATGTCGATGGCCGGGATGCAGACCATGAACTATGCGCTGGAGCATGGCTTCACGGTGGAGGAAGTCGATGAGCTGACCGGTCCGCTGATTGGCCGCCCGAAGACCGCCACCTTCCGCCTGAATGACCTCGTCGGCTTCGACATCGCCGTACATGTGGCACGCAATCTCTATCCCGCGATTGAAGATGACCCAGCGCGGGAAGTGCTCAATCATCCGGCATCGAATGAACTCAGTACCGCTATGCTGGAAAAGGGCTGGCTTGGTAACAAGTCCGGTCAGGGCTTCTATAAGATGGTGAACGTTGCCGGGAAGAAGGAATTCCACCCGCTGAACCTTCAGACGATGGAATACGAACCGCCAAAGCCAGTCGAGTTCGACTCCCTCGCGCAGCATGGCAGGACTAAAGACCTCGGCCAGCGCATCAGGGCACTGATTAACAGTGAGGACCGCGCCGGACAATTCCTGTTCCATCTGCATGCGTTCTATCTGGCCTACGCTTCGCACCGCGTGCCGGAGATCACCGATACGATCGTCAACATCGACAATGCGCAGAAGTGGGGCTTCAGCCATGAGATGGGGCCGTTCGAGATCTGGGATGCCGTCGGCGTGCGTGACACCGTCCAGCGCTTTGAGGATGCCGGTTATCCAGTGGCTGACTGGGTCAAGCAGATGCTCGAACAGGGCAACGAGACCTTCTACCAGCGCGGTGAGGCCGGGCAGGTCACGGCCTTCTACAGCCCACAGGACGGCGCGTATATTGATTATCAGGCCGACCCACGTGAAATCAGCGTGAAGAGTCTCGGCAAGGATCGCGTTGTGGACAGCAACAGCAGCGCGACCGTCTATGATTTGGGCGATGGTGTGCTGCTCTGGGCGTTCCACAGCCAGGGGATGGCGATTGATGCCGATCTGGTGGCGATGGGTAACCGCGCCATTGACATCCTCGAAGGCAGCGATGCTTATAAAGCGCTGGTCGTCGGACATGATGGCAGCAACTTCTGCGTCGGCGCGAATCTGTTTATGGTGGCGATGGCCGCCCAGAATGACGCGCTCGACCAGCTTGACCAGCAGGTGCGCGAACTTCAGGATCTGACGCAGCGCATGCGCTATGCCTCCAAACCGGTGGTCGTCGCGCCGCACAGTCAGGCACTGGGCGGCGGTGTCGAGCTGATTATGGGTGGATCAGCAGTAGTGGCCCATATGGAGCTGTACGCCGGTCTGGTCGAGGTCGGTGTCGGTCTGCTGCCTGCGGGCGGTGGCTGCAAGGAACTTGTCCGCCGTGTGATCACACCGCTGAAAGCTGCCAATCCCAATAACGACATTCTGCCCGGTCTGCAGGACATCTTCACCCAGATCGCGACCGCGAAGGTCAGCGCCAGCGCCCTCGACGCGCAGGCGATGGGCTTCCTGCAGAAGACTGACCGCATCGTGATGAACCGCGCACAGCTTCTGGGCGAGGCGAAGGAAGTCGCGCTTCAGCTTGCAGAAGACTATCAGCCGCAGGTTCCGGGCAAGGTGTGGGCGGCTGGCCGTGATGCTTACGCCGCACTGCTGGTCGGCATCGAAGGCTTCCGCGAAGGTGGTTACGCCACTGAACATGATGCGCTGATCGCCCGCAAGGTCGCTTATGTTCTGACCGGTGGGGCGCTCTCGCAGCCTCAGTTCGTGGATGAGCAGTACTTGCTCGATCTTGAGCGTGAGGCCTTCCTCAGTCTGGTCGTGGAGCCGAAGTCGCTGGAGCGCATGAGTCATATGCTGACCACGCGCAAGCCGCTGCGGAATTAATTGGGCATTCGAAGCGTCTATAAGGTAGGGATTACGCAATCGTAATCCATTTGACATCAATAAACAGAGGACCGGGCAGGCCCTGCCCTACAATCCGGTTTCGATCTGACATATTGTAGGGGCGGCATTCTTGCCGCCCACCAAACTAACAGCACATAATGCATGGGCCTGACGCCACTCTGGCCATGCTGCCAGACACAACCAAAAAGAGACGTAGAGTAAAGAGGATTCTAACCTTATGAGAGAAGCAGTAATCGTCGCCGCAACCCGTACCGCAGTCGGTAAGGCCAAGCGCGGCGTGACCGCCAATGCCCGTTCTGATGAAATGGCGGCAACTGTTATTCAGGAACTGATGCGCCAGACCGACGGCAAACTCGATCCGGCTGAAATTGACGATGTGATTATCGGCTGTGCCATGCCGGAAGGCTCGCAGGGCCTGAACTTCGCCCGTGTGATCGCGCTGCGCTCTGGCCTGCCGATTGATGTCCCTGGCCAGACGGTCAACCGCTTCTGCTCCAGCGGCCTTCAGACCATCGCCATGGCCGCGGAGCGTATCATCGCCAATGGTGCGGATATCATCATCGCTGGCGGCGCGGAGACCATGTCACTGGTGCCGATGAGCGGCTTCCACATCAGCCCGAACCCGTATATGGCCGAGAACGATCCCAACGTCTACATGAGCATGGGCCTGACTGCCGAACGCGTCGCTGAGGAATTCAATGTCAGCCGCGAAGATCAGGACACGTTTGCCTATCACAGCCACCGCAAGACTGCCGAAGCAACCGACAGCGGACGCTTCCGTGATCAGATCGTCCCGTTCGAGATCGAAGAGACGATCATCGGTGAGGATGGCCGCCCGACTACTGTTACCACCACGCTGACCGAAGACGAGCACCTGCGCCGTGATACGACGGTCGAAGGACTGAGCAAGCTGAAGCCGGTCTTCAAGGAAGGTGGCAGCGTGACCGCCGGGAACAGCAGCCCGCTGAGTGATGGCGCTGCCGGTGTGATCGTCATGGAAGCCAGCCGCGCCGCGCAGCTCGGCCTCACACCGCTGATGCGTTTTGTCAGCTTCAGTGTGGCCGGTGTCCGTCCGGAGATCATGGGTGTTGGTCCGATTGCGGCCATCCCCAAGCTGCTGAAGCGCACCGGCATGACCATTGATGACATCGACCTTGTGGAGCTGAACGAAGCGTTCGCGTCACAGTCGCTGGCCGTGATCCGCACGCTGGAGATGGACCCGCAGAAGGTCAACGTCAACGGCGGCGCGATTGCGATGGGGCATCCACTCGGCTGCACCGGTTCGAAGCTCACCGTCCAGTTACTGCACGAGATGAAGCGCCGTGACTCGAAGTACGGCCTCGTGACGATGTGCATCGGCGGCGGCATGGGTGCTGCTGGCCTGTTCGAAAATCTGAACTAAGATCGTCACCAGATACCAGAAGCGCGAGTTCACCCAACTCGCGCTTTTTGTTACAATCCGGTCGCATCGAGATACGGTTTTCACAGGAGCAGTCTGAAGTGAAGAAGCCGGAAATACTGACCATCGGCGTCTATGGCTACGATGAGGACACTTTCTTCGGGGCATTAGCCGCGCACCACGTCGATGTATTCTGTGATATACGCGCACGCCGAGGCGTACGTGGACGCCTCTACACCTTTGCAAACAGCACTTACCTTCAGAACCGGCTGAAGGCGATGGGCATCCGTTATCTTCACCTGAAGGAATTCGCCCCTTCAAAACGAAACCGCACGTTACAGGATGAGGATGATAAGGCCCGCCGCATCCCGAAACGGAAGCGGACCAAGCTGGGAAGCGCATTTATCGAGACCTATCAGCAGGAAGTATTGTCTACGCTCGACGCCAGCGACTTTCTGCGGACAGTCGGTCAGGATGCGAATGCTGTCGCGCTGTTTTGTGTCGAACATCATCCTGACGCATGTCACCGGTCCTTACTGGCGGAAAAGCTGGGTGATGAATTAAATCTGACAGTGAGACATATCGTTCTATGAGCGCTTAAGGCATGATCTGTGGTCATGGTCAACCCTTTATGCTTTCCAGCACAGAGTTACCTATAAAATAAACCTTATGACGCTTAAAAAGGATTTTGATCTTCATGGTTGCTGTTTCCGCCATCCCCGCCGCTGACGCATCTCACAACCTGACGCACAAACTGCCCGTCCTGCGGGAACGGCTTGGCACACACTCCGAGAGCCTCATCAGTGATGACCGCCTGCTGACCATGCTGCGCGTCACCCAGGGGGATCTACCGGAAGCCACGCTGATGGCGCTGCGCTATATTCTGAAAACACTCCGGTTACAGGCCGAGCGCCGTGACGACCACGACGGCGAACGCGGCGCACTGATCCACCATTTCGGAGAGATGCTGACGATGCTTCAGGCGCAGCACGCTGCAAAGAAACCGACGCCGCCAGCGAAATCACGCGGCTGGCTGCCATCCTTCCTCAAACGCGACTAGAATCCAACACGTGCATCTTCACTCCAGAACGCGCAGACAGCCCCTGCGTGTTTTTGATTCACGAAAACCGGTTTGAATTCGCCTCTGTGCGTAAAGAAATCGGATGATTTCACCGGTATGCGTAAATTTCCCTGATGTCCCCTGTCGTGCACATTATCCCGCCGTGTAACGCACTTTCTCCCTAATCGTATGGGCAGTACCGTCGGACATTTCTATCACTGCTGTAATGTGCGGTAATACTTAGTAAAAAATAGGTTTTATTCGTAAATTAAGCTTGCTCAGGCAGCAGTAAAATTATTTAATAATGAGCATACGGTGAGCTGCGGGCAGTCTTACTGGCATCAACCTGCAACCCTATCGCAGCCTGCAAGATATGACAACCTGCATCGCACAATCCGGACACTGACATCCGCTTGTAGTTCCACCCGCATCACCGTTTCCCGATCTATCTGTTTGTCTGTCCTTCCGCCCACAGCGGATGCTGATCCAGAACCTGTCGTTAACTGTCTATCACAGGGGAATCTCATGCATAACACCTTTGACACCGAACCTGTTATTGATCGCTCATTTTATACCCGCATCGCCGACTATCTCTCCAACCTGCTGGCAGAAGTCGAGTCCGAGCCTCGTGCGAAGTCTGCACCCAAAGGAACCCGCTCGGAAGATGCCGCCCCTTACGGCTGGCACACGGTAGCGTTTCGCCGCCGCTAAGTCCATGCCACGTGTGCGTGACATCCGATCTCGGTACAACCTAAAAGAGCGGGGTGATTGAGGAATTCTCAACAGCCCCGCTCTTTTTTGATATGACGTTGAGTGCAGGGCCGGATGCTTCCGACCCCACACTGATAACTTTTCAGATGGCTTTTAGCCCCGCTTCATCAGCCAGGCCGCCAGCCCCGCCAGTGACACTCCACCCGCGCCCCACAGCAGATAAGTCAGCCACTGCGTTTCACCGGTAGCCGGTAAGCTGCCGACGCTGGTCAGTGTGGCCTTTGCCGTGCGTGGATCGGGATTCTCGTTCGTCCGCAGCGATGCCAGGTTGCTGATGCTGAAGGGCACGGCAGCATTCGCCCGCACCCGTGTCTGCACCGTGATCGTGATCACACCACCAGCGGCCAGTGAGGGCTGCGCGAAGTTCACTGTCTGCCCGAAGTAGCTGACCGTCCCGCTGGAAGCCGTTGCCGAGAGGATCTCCAACTGCGCCGGGACGTTGTCTGTCACCGTGACGCCTGTGACCGGTGTAGTGGCCGGGTTGGTAATGACGATCGTCCACGTCACCGTGTCACCCGGCAGCGCGAACGGCGGGCTGACGCGCTTCTCGATGTAAGCCTTCCCATCCGACGGTGTGCCTCCGGGTGTGCTGTTGGGTTCATCCGGCGGCAGGATCGGCGTTGGTGTCAGCGTCGGTCCACCCGGTGTGATGGTTGGTGTGGGTGTGCCGTCTGAGGTTGAAGTCGGAGTCGCGGTATTCACCACTGGGGTTTCAGTGGGAGTCTCCGTCGGCGTTTCGGTGGGTGTGTCCGTCGGTGTTGCGGTCGGGACGCCAAGTGTGACCGTATCCTGCGCCGAGTTATTCCCCGCGCCCTGACGATTCGGGTCATTCGGGTCGGTGATGTCATTCGGGCGGTAGACGTAAGCGGTGTTGATGAACGGTGCGACTGTGCCCGGTGCGACCGTCGCGCTGATAGTGAACGTCGCCTGTGCGCCGTTGTTGAGATCAATCAGCGTGTCGATATTCCCGCTGACCGGGCCCGGCTGAGAACACGCGCCCACACCTGCCGTGATCGCGCAGGTCCAGCTTGCGTTGATCATCTCCGGCGGGAAGGCATCGACCACCCGCGCCCCCGGTGCATTGCTAGGTCCGTTATTGCTGACCACCAGCGTAAACGTGATCGGTCCTCCCGCGGCGACCGGCTCCGGTGTATGGGATTTCGTTATCGCGAGGTCTGCTTCCAGCAGCGGCACACCACCCGGCAGATTGTACGCTTCCGACGGATAGAACGACCATGTATCTACCCCGGCGCGGTCGCCGAAGTCGGTGGTCCATCCGTGTGCGCCGCCGTTGCTTAAGGTCCCCAGCAGTGCGACACGCGGTGTGGACGGGACGCCTTTACATGCTGGCGCGCCAATGCCTCCGGGCGGAGGCGGTGCGTCCGCAGCGGCACACAGGCTGTAATCGTAGGTATTTGTGCCGGTGTAGTTATAACGGTCATCATAGTAGACAGTAAACGGATTCGGCGGACTGGTCGTCGTGCCGGGATCGCGCACCCGTTCAATCTGGATACCCGTCGGGTTATTTTCCGCGTCAAGGAACGGGAAATGCACTTCACCCGCATAAAGCTGGATGATGGCGTTATAGCCGACGATACTCGCCGGGACGACGGCACCAGCACCGTCCAGCCCGTCCCAGAAGACGTCATTGTGTCCGACCACCGCTGTCCCGATGAACACGCGGTCATTAGCATCACCATAAACGGCGTTTTCATTGACATCGAGCGCGATAGTGTAAGGGACTTCCGCCGGAGAAGTAAAGCTGAAGGTGCCGCCCAGCGGTGAGGTCCCGGCAGAACCCGGCGTTCCCTCGATGCCGGTAAAGGCGAACAGAGTCGGCACTGGCGGTTCCAGAGGCGGAGAGACAAAGTTGATCGTCCCACTCGCCGATGGCGCGATGTTGTCCGAACCTGTCCCCGGCAGCAGTTCAAATTCTGCAAAGTCTGGCGTATTGAAGAACACCTTGTGCGTGAAGTTATTGCTGGCGGTGTCATCTGGTGCGCCGGGATTGTGCAGCGCATATCCGGGTGGGAACGCTCCCGGATTGCCGCCGGTGAACATCAGCGACCGATAGATCGGTATGTTGCCCTGTGTGAAGCCCTTGTTATTCGACAGGAAGGTAAAGCCAAACGGGTCAATACCATTCATATCGACCTGATAGCCGTAGCCGTCCTCGGTAAAGATGTAGACTTCAGAACTGAAGACTTCCTGCCCCGGTGCGTTATTGCCCATGTTCAGCGGCAGATAGTCGGCATAGACGCGCCCTAATTGCGGGACGTTCCCGGCAGTGACGGTCATGTCAAAGGCGCGTATCCAGCGGACGTTTGCAGGCTGACTTCCCGGAAGCGCCCAGTTATCACCGGCGAGCAGGCTCATCGGCGGGTTGGTGGCGTCCCCCGGTGCCGGGCTGACGAACTGGACTTCCCACACGCCGTCCTGCCCTGCGCCCACTGTCACCGCGCAGGGCGTGTATCCGCCCGGAGCAGGCAGCGGTCCAGCGATTTCCTGAGCACGGTTCTGAATGACACCGACGTTAACCGCACAGGCGATAAACGCACCGCCGGTGGGTGGACGATAAAGGATCTGCCCCGCACCGATGCCATTGGCACTGGAGCCGAGGTTAATCACTTCACCGGCGGTTGCATAAACCTTGAACGTATTGCTGTTGGTCACACCCCCGGTGAATGCCCCCGGCTGCCACAGCAGAAACGGACGATAGCCGCCGCTGTCGGTGAGATCCTTGCTGCCTTCAGCAAGGGCCGCCTGTGGAGAGATAAACAGGATATGAATGAATAGCAGGGCGGTAATAGCGAGAAAAAATAATCGGACGTGGGTTGCATGCGGTGCGATGAAACGGCGAATATTCATGGGCAGCTCTTAATCACGGACGTTATGTTACGAACGATTCAAGGATTATAACTAATCTGCCTCTCATTCTGCGAGTCACCTATACATATTATTTACGTATCCACTGACTCGCGGTGTCATTCCGCCGTAAAGTCGATTTCGTTATGTGTGCCATCGCAGAACGGCCTGTTACGTGAGGCCCCGCAGCGGCACAGCGCCACCTGATTACCCCGGTAGACGGTGTGACTCGTTGCATCCACGATTTCGATCATGCCCTCAATCTGAAGGGGACCGTTTGCTGTGGCGGTGATGGTCAGATGGGTGTCTGTTTCATCCGGTTGGCCGCTTCCATCGGTCAGCGGCTGGATGTGATAAGCCTCTTCAGAGACGATGCCATCTGCCTGAAAATGGATCTGGCGGTGGCTGTTATCGCAGAAGGGTTTGTGTTGAGAGGCTCCGCAGCGGCACAGTGCGATGCGGGTATCGTTCAGCGTTTCCGGGACGCCGTTCTCCGTATAGCTTAGCGTGAAATCGCCATGCAGGTACAGCGGGCCGTCCGGCACAATACGCATCCGGTTTCGCAGCGGGATGGCTTCTGGTGCGCCGCCGTCCTTGCGGGTGTAATGCAGTGCCCCGGTCGGGCAGTGCGGGATCATCTCGGCGATGGCGTCTGCCGGGGCATTTTCCGGCTGAATCCACGGGCGCTTCTGCGCGTCAAAGACCGCCCGCAGGCGGTGGATGCATTCTTCGGCATGAATGCATCGGATGACATCATACTGGATTTCGATCTCGGCACTTTCATAACGGCGGATTTTTCGTGGCATCGTGTGCTTCTCGCAGTCACCTTCACTGAACGCCCCGTAGTATAGCGCGTTCAGTGAAGGTTGCGATTGATACCCATCAGGCCGAGGTGGTTTTGCCAGTCTGCCGTTTATTCCTGACCGTTGGGGCGGCCCTTCATCTCGTTGGTCTGGAAGTACCATGCCATCGCCAGCGCACCCGCGCCACCGATGATCCCCAGCACAATGCCGTACAGCAGCATCTGACCAATCACCTCGCTCGCACCCTCACCGGCTTCGGCGGCCCGTGTGACCAGCGCCAGCGTCATTGTCACCACGCTTCCGAACATCCCAAGCGCGGCGATCACCCTTAAATCACCCCACTGACGGCGCACTGCCAGATAGGTGACCACCAGTACAGCGGCAAATGCCGCGAAGAACAGCAGCGGTAAAAATCCCATGAGGAACACTCCTCTGATATAAGAACGAGTATGCTTCTCTATTCTAGACCCGTTTGATCCTGCTTTTCTGTATGATTTTTGGCCTATACCCTACACCAGTCGGCTGCCGGAAGGCCGCCCATGCCACCGGTAGATGAGACCCAGAACCAATAGTGACGTTTGGCACAAGTTTCGGTACAATGAAACCATGATCATAAAGGATCTCGTATAGGGATCATGTGTCATCAACGGGTTTCATACGGCTGTCGCCGCCATAAGTGCGACACACAAACCGTCCACAGTTTTGAGGTTGTCAAGTGAGTCAAAATAATCCATCCACATGGGAAAAACCGCAGAATGATCAGAGTGCTGATGCACGGCTGGCAAAACTCCAGAATCGCGGCGGACAGCGCCTGAAACTGCTGCTCGGCAGCTCGATGCTGGTTGCGGCGATCCTTATTCTGATCACCAACGCGACGGCGCTCGGCCAGCAGTATTACATCTCGGTCGATGAACTGCTGAACAAGACCGAGTACGCTGGAGAGTCGGTCCGCATCACGGGTGCAGTCATCGGCAGCACCATCAAGGAAACCACCGTCGATGGCAAAACCATCATCGACTTTGAGGTCGCCAGCATCCCCATTCGCACCGATAATCTCGCCGAAGAACTGAGTCTTGCTTCCAACAATCCCGACGCGCTGACCCTTAAGGTGCATGTTGAAGGCCAGCCCCGCCCCGAACTGCTGGTGCATGAAGCGCAGGCCATTCTGGTCGGTGAACTGGGCGAAGACGGTGTTTTCTATGCGACCAACATGCAGTTCAAGTGCCCCAGCAAATTTGAAGAAGGCGCACCGCAGATGAACGAGCAGGATCATCCCGGGATGCAGTCACTTGGTGGCAGCGCATAGCGTTTCACGCTGAATACCGTATTTTGTAAGGGCCGACCGCTGTGTCGGTCCTTTTTATTTGTCGGCGGGATGCTTCCCGCCCATACAATCCTATATAACTCGTGCAGGGGCCGGACTTGTCCGTCCGGTGCTTGTGACCGACCCTGGACCATGAGCACCTCATTCGCCGTTTTTCTCAATCCACCTATACTTGATACCACTATCATCTATCTTAAGGTGGAATGTAATAATGCTGCGAATCACCCTGTCACTACTGCTGCTCCTCTCAGCACTCATTTTAACGCCATCCGCAGGCCCGGCTGTCCTTGCCGACGATCCACTGCTTGTCGAAACGTTTGAAGCAGGCGGAGGTACCCACGACGCCCGACGCCCTGATACCCCGGATGCAGAACTCGCGCTTCAGGCCGCACGCGAAGCCGTCGAACATTCGATTGAACTCTTCCAGCCGCTGTGGGTCGATACCACAGGGATAATCCCCTTCGCCTATTTTGTCGATGTGAAAGACGAGCGATTTCCAGGTCGTCCGGAGGTGATCGCGGATGCCAGCATCATCACCTCGGCTGAACTGCCGGAAGACGTGCTGGCCGCGAACCGGCATCGCCGTCCGGCGCAGATCTGCCGCATCCACATCTATCTGCCTGCGCTTCTGCCTGAAGAAGAGGTCTCACTGTTTCACAT
>JAEZAF010000073.1 GCA_023430545.1 Chloroflexota bacterium | reverse complement strand
TTCAGGTCCGCGATCTGCTGGCCGAAGGTGCCGTCCTGCTCGGCCTGAGCGCGGTCGATCTGGACGCTTTGCACGCTGTTCCATGCGGCGTGCGGCAGATAGGGCTGACTCTGTCCGCGTGTGACGTTGATCACGTCATAGCCTGCCTCCACCAGTCGTGGGACGAGATACGTCCCCACATGCCCACTCCCGCCGATAATCACCACTTGCGTCATCGTTCAGTGCCTTTCAGTCGTGAGGATTATTTGCGGAGAGTTTAGCGCAGATCGCGGTGTGTAAGCTAAATATGTCGGAATTGTAGGGACACGGCATTGCCGTGTCCGCAATTTAATTTTTTCCTAGCTGGGCCGCAAGCTGCTCAACCATACTATAGAAGAAGGTGCTCAAGTGGTTGCTCATCTTGTAGAAGTCATTGAGTGCATAATGGAAGTAATAAACAGGTGGGTCTTCTGATTGCTCAGCAGTGAGAAAATAATGAAATGCATCATTTGGATGAATAGCAAACACAAATGCATCGGGCGGTAAAACAAGCTGCTTATTGTGTCTTTCGAGGATTTCCGCTGCATCTATTTTATTTTTGCCAACGTGTGGACAGAAGTACACAGCATCATAAAACAGCCATCCCCCAGCTCTTTTTCCCATCTCCATCATGAAGTCACGGTAAATTTTTGGAAGAAACTTCACACCTTGCTCGTGCATTACGTTTTCAATTTCTTCAGCCGAACATCCCAGAAAAGCCTCAGGATATGTTGATCTGAAGACATTCAGGCGTAGTATCGCTTGTCGTAATTTGACACCGAATGATGCTGTATCCATGCTTACACTTCTAACCCTGCCTGTTGGTCCCTTTTTAAATAAAGCGGACACGGCACTGCCGTGTCCCTACCATTATCACGCCTGATATAACTGATCCTTATGCCATTGGGCAGGATTGCTCTCGATATACTGACGGATATGATTGAGGCTGGCTTCGCTTCGAATAATGTGATCGTAGAAGCGTCCCTGCCAGACGACGATTTCGATATCCAGCATCTGGCGAATCGTTCGTGTGACAATCGATTTGTAGGATCGAATCACGGTCGATAGCGAATTTTTCACCGGTTTACCAAATGCTTCGCCATTGTCCGTGGGGCGTAGGGACACGGCACCGCCGTGTCCGCCTGAGGGTATACCAAATACCAGAATCCCATGAACATGATTGGGCATCACTACAAAGGCATCCAGTTCAATCGTCGGAAAATGCTGCGGGATAGCGTCCCAGCAGGATCGCGCGATCTGTCCTTCATCTGACAGATGCATCACACCATCAGCGGTGATATTACCAAACAGGTTGGCTCGTTGATGGGTGCAAACGGTGACGAAATACGCACCAGCCTGTGTGTAATCATAGCCCTGCAACCGCGGAGATTTCCGTTGAGGGTGATTTTTGTCTATATTTTCGGGCATATATTATTTAATAAATCGAAAACAAATAAAGCGGACACGGCATGCCGTGTCCCTACCTGACGCAAACGTTATTCATTTCATGTTCAAGTGGCGTCTGGTTGTTGATTGAAACGTGTAAAATCCTGATCGGTAGACGTTGCGATATGTACCCTGTAGCTGGGATATTAAGGCGTAGGGACACGGCATTGCCGTGTCCATTTTGTTTCTACAGGAAGTGCGTTCACGTCATCGTGATCAGGATTTTTTTCTGCTCCACGGTCTGCCCCGGCTCCACGCTGATGCGCTGCACCGTGCCATCACGCGGGGCCTTGAGTTCGTTCTGCATCTTCATCGACTCAAGGATCACCAGCGTCTGACCGGCGGTGACAGCCTCGCCCTCGCTGACCGGGATCACGACGATCAGTCCCGGCATCGGCGCACGGATCGAGATCTCGCCGCTGTCCGCTTCCAGCCCGCCGCGCCGGGAGCGTAGAAGCTGGCTGCGTTCGTCAATCACCGTGCCGGAGTACTGACGGCCACCCATCAGTACCTCGTAATTGCCATCCGTCTCCTCGACCACCGCTTCATGCGAAGTCGAGTTCATGATGATCGAGAACAGCGAATCGGTCAGCGGCAGGAAGTCCACGTCACGCTGTTCGCCGTTCACCCACACCGTGCCATCGTTGCGTACTTCGATCTCGAAGCGCCTGTCATTGATTGTGGTAATGTACTTCATCGTCTCGCGCCTAGCGCTGCATCCTTTCGTACCGGCTGACCCACTTCCAGTTGCTTACGTCACGGGCGGCAGGGGCCACACTCTGCGCGGCCAGCTGTGTACGGCGGTGCGCGACCAGTGTCGCCGCAATCGCCGCTGATTCGAGGTCGGCTTCGCTTGGGTTTTCCTCGTAAGTGGACATGCTGAAGCGCTCTTCGACGAACTTGGTGTCGAACTGTCCGGCGATAAAGCTGAAGCTGTTCAGCAGGTTCACATGGAAGGGGATGTTGTGCCGCAGTCCCATGATCACGTATTCGGAAAGCGCACGGCGCATGCGCAGCATGGCCTCTGAACGGGTTTCGCCGTGTGCGATCAGCTTCGAGATCATGCTGTCGTAATACGGTGTGATCTCGTAACCAGCATACACACCGTGATCGACGCGCACACCGGGGCCAGTCGGAGTCAGTACAGTGGTCAGGCGTCCCACGCTGGGGATAAAGTTGTTATACGGGTCTTCCGCATTGATACGGCATTCGATCGCCCATCCTTTGGGTTCAAGGATGCTCTCGGTCGGCCCCATACGGCGTCCGCGTGCGATACGGATCTGCTCTTTGACGAGGTCGATGCCGGTCACGAGTTCAGTCACCGGATGCTCGACCTGTAAGCGCGTGTTCATCTCAAGGAAGTAGAAGTTCTTGTCCTTATCGACAAGGCATTCGATCGTCCCGGCGTTCACGTAATTGACCGAACGCGCCGCCGCGATCGCCATCTCGCCCATCCGCCGCCGCAGATCAGGGTCCATAAACGGGCTTGGCGCTTCTTCCACCAGCTTCTGATGCCGCCGCTGGATGCTGCACTCACGCTCACCCAGATGCACGACGTTGCCGTGTGTGTCGGCCAGAATCTGGAACTCGATATGCCGTGCACCCACCAGCAGCTTCTCGACGTACACGCGGCCATCGCCAAATGCACTTTCGGCCTCGCGTCGGGCAGTTGCCAGCGCTGCGGGCAGGTCTTCTTCGCGATAGACCGCACGCATCCCTTTACCACCACCACCAGCCGCCGCCTTGACCATCAGCGGGAAGCCGATTTCAGTCGCGGCAATCGCGAGGATGTCTTCGTCGCGCATATCCGGCTCGGTTCCGGGGACCACCGGCACACCAGCGCGCTTGACCGTCTCGCGTGCGGTCTGTTTGTTGCCCATCGCGGTAATCGCCGCCGGAGATGGCCCGATGAAGGTGATATTTTCGTCCGCACAGGCCTGCGCGAAATCCGCATTTTCGGCCAGAAAGCCGTAACCGGGATGCACCGCATCCGCGCCGGTCTTCTTGGCCGCTGCGATGATCTTGTCGATGCGCAGGTAGCTCTCACGCGGGGCAGGCGGACCGATATGCACGGCCTCATCTGCGAAACGCACATGCAGTGCCGTACGGTCTGCGTCAGAGAACACCGCGACCGTCGGGATACCGAGATCACGGCAGGCGCGGATGATACGCACGGCGATCTCACCGCGATTGGCGATGAGGATTTTCTGTATATTCTTCTGTGGTGACAGTTGATCAGTCATTTATTTGTCCTAAGCAGGTCGTTTAAGTTCGGCGTGCCGTAAACAGGCCAGTTTCCTTACGAACATCGATGGCCCCATCCGTGTCGAGGCGGTGCCGCAGCTCGGCGATCAGGGCCTTCGCGTTGGGCTGCTCCATGATCTCAAGCGAGTCCACCGATGAAGCGATGTAATTCAGCAGCGGCTGAAGCTGTGTGATATGCAGGGACGACTCGAAGTCTTCCCGCTGAATATCGGTAAAGTAGGGCCGGAGATGATCTGCGCCATTTTGCAGGGTAAAGGCAAAGCGGACGCCCATCAACCCGAAACCACTTCCCGCCTTGTCGTTGAAGCGATTTATAAGCTGTTCCAGCTCGATGATATGATTGTCGCCGTTGGTCATCGCGAACAGCACGCCATTCGGCTTCAGTACGCGGCGGATCTCGCTCAGCGCTTTAGGCAGGTCCGGCACATGATACAGCATGTAGTTGGCGATCACGACATCGAAGGTCTGATCCGGGTACGGGATCTGCTGGACATCGACCACCTCGAACGAAAAACGCCCTGACACCTCTTCGCCGAGATGCCGCTGACAGTCGTCCAGCATACCAGCCGAGAGATCGGACAGCGTGATCTGCCAGCCGGATGGAATGCGCTCGGCATTCTGCTTCCACAGGTCGCCGCGTCCAGCCCCGACTTCCAGGATGCGGGCATCGGCTGGCGCAGCTTTCAGGACGCGATCAAACTGCCAGCGATGAACCGACTCGGTATTGGTGCTGAACTGCTCATGCAGGCGGATGCGTGCCGCGAGATTGCCCGAATGGGCGTACTGCTGCGTCTTCAGATAGTCTGTGTTCTGAAATTTGCTCATGTCTATTCCTCCAGTACCGCGAAGATGTCACGCACCGGCAGCGTGAATCCGGGCAGCACGTCACCGCCGTCCAGTGTGCCGTTGATATCGAGGACACTGAGATTTTCAATATGATCCCGATAGACGGCGATTTGCCTTGTTTTCGGATACACAACCCACACGAGCGTTGTGCCATATTTCAGATAGGTCTGGACTTTTTCATGAATGTCGTCTGCTCGCTCCGAAGGAGAAATTACCTCGACCGCCAGATCAGGGGCAGTTTTATAGAATTTACCTGTCCGCTTTGGCGCACGCTCTTTAGCAATGAAAGAGGCATCAGGTGACAGCAGGATATAAGGATCTTCGGACAGGATATAGCCGCCATCGGAACCAATTGGCCGTCCTAGTTTATTCGCTCTCGCATGATTGCGAATTAAGGCACCAATTTCTAATCCTAGCTCTGAAGCTATATCACCAGAAGGCGACATTTCAACGAGCACTCCGTTGTGGATTTCGCGGCGAATCCCATCATCTGGCAGTTCCAGCAGTTCATCCGGTGTGATGATCTTATCATCCTGCGCGGCCATCGTGATCTCAGGCTCCTGATACGTTATCGGCGGTTGGCTGCAACCTTTACAGAGGGCAGACATTTCATCAGACCCATCCGCTGATGGATGGGTGCCAATTTCCTGCCATCTGATGTCTACAGCGGCATGTTACCGTGCTTCTTGGCCGGGTTGTGATCGCGCTTGTTCTGGAAGACGCCGAGTGCATTGATCAGCCGTGCGCGGGTGTCACGCGGTTCGATGATGTCATCGATATAGCCGCGATTGGCTGCAATGTACGGATTGGCGAACTTCTCACGATATTCTGACGCCAGTTCTGCCTTGCGTGCTGCCGGATCGTCCGCGCCCTGAATCTCACGGCGGAAGATGATCTCGACTGCGCCTTCCGGCCCCATGACGGCGATTTCGGCGGTCGGCCATGCGAGGTTGAGGTCACCGCGAATATGCTTGCTGCTCATCACGCAGTACGCGCCGCCGTAGGACTTGCGCATCGTCACCGTGAGCTTCGGCACGGTCGCTTCGCAGTAGGCGAACAGCAGCTTCGCGCCAGACATGATAATGCCGCGATGTTCCTGCTCGGTTCCGGGCAGATAACCCGGCACATCGACAAAGGTGATGATCGGGATATTGAAGCAGTCGCAGAAGCGGATGAAGCGTGCTGCCTTGATGCTGGCGTCGATGTCCAGCACGCCGGCCAGCACCATCGGCTGATTGGCGACGATACCGACGCTGTTACCACCCAGACGGGCAAAGCCGACCACGATATTGGCGGCGTAATCCTCGTGGATCTCGTAGAAGTTGCCATCGTCCACAATCCGGTGGATCACGTCTTTCACATCATAGGGCTTGTTCGGGCTGTCCGGGATGATCGTATCGAGTTCGGGGTCAGCCCGCAGCGGATCATCAGTCGAGGCGATGAAGGCCGGATCTTCGAGGTTGTTCTGCGGCAGGTAATTGAGCAGTTCGCGCACCAGCATCAGGGTCTCGGTCTCATTTTCGCCCACCAGATGGCACACGCCGCTTTTGCTGGAATGCACCGACGCGCCGCCCAGGTCTTCGAAGCTGACTTCTTCGTGGGTCACCTGCTTGACGACATCCGGGCCGGTGATGAACATGTAGCTGGTGTTCTTCACCATGAAGATAAAGTCCGTCAGCGCGGGGCTGTAGACTGCGCCGCCTGCACACGGCCCCATAATCACGCTGATCTGCGGGATGACACCGCTGGCGAGCGTGTTGCGCAGGAAGATGTCCGCGAACCCGCCCAGGCTTTCCACGCCTTCCTGAATGCGTGCGCCGCCGGAGTCGTTCAGGCCGATGACCGGCGCGCCGTTCTTCAGCGCCATCTCCATGATCTTGACGATCTTCTGCGCGTGGACTTCGCTGACCGAGCCGCCGACGACGGTGAAGTCCTGCGAATAGACGTACACCAGCCGCCCGTTGATCGTCCCCCAGCCGGTAACGACGCTGTCGCCGGGATGACGGTTTTTATCGGTGCCAAAGTTGCTGGAGCGGTGTTCGACAAAGCCGTCGATCTCACGGAAACTGCCGGGGTCCAGCAGAATTTCCAGACGTTCGCGAGCCGTGTTCCGGCCAGACTCGTGCTGGCGTTTCACACGTTCCGGGCCACCCCCGGCGAGGCTCTTCTGACGAAGCTCGCGAAGCTGCCTGGTCTTTTCGTCCACTTGCTGATTGGTCTGTTCGTTCACAGCCATCCGTTCATTCTCTCCCTGTGTATAAATCCCGTATAGAACCGGTTATTTCACTTATCTATCTGACAATGTGTGCGGTCTGCCCGCTGCTGCACGTCCGGCGGAGCCATCTGATGCCTTTTAACAAAATAACACGGAGAACAATTTTCGGGAGCACACGCAGGTGCTCCCTACATCGATCACGTTGTAGGGGCGACCCGATGTGGTCGCCCGCGTTTTCCGTATTTAAAAGTTAATCTGCATAAGACGCCCCACATTGCCAGCCCCGCCAGCAAGATCAACCACAGCGCGATCAGAAAGGGCAGGCGCTGGCGATCATAATCCGCCTGAGCGAACAGGGCCACCCGCACCAACTGATACAGGCCGAATATCGTCAATAACACTGCGACCTGTTGACTGGTCGCGAAACTGCGCGGGAATCGCCCAAAGACCGATAACATCAGTGCCGGTCGCCGCACCGCCGGTCGCCGCACCGCCGGTTGCAGCACGCGGACCGTCATGATGATAAACACCGCCGACCACATGACGCCACTGATCACGTCGAAAATCCGCACCTCGTCGGCAAATACGGCCAGCGCTGGCGGCAGTGTCAGCATCCGAACCACGCTCACCAGCGAGTACAGTGTCAGGACCATCAGCATCAGGGCAAGTCGTCTGTTGGGCGTCGGTGATGCGGGTGTATCGTCTGGATTGACGTTATCGGGATGCGGTGTCATTTTCCGGCGGACAGATAGGTTCTCTGCGGGGATTATAGAATAGTTATCAGCGATTGTCAGGTTTGGGCTGGCATGTCTGCCTGAATTCCCCATATGCAGCAACTTAAGCAAATTGCAGATTTAAAAACCGGCGTGAATCGATAAAAACCCATCTCCTAAGCAGCATAGCAAGTAATGCTGGCCTTCGTAAAACCTGTTTTTCTCCCTTCCCTCGGAGAGTAAATCGAAGATTTGCCGAGTGGTTAGCATTGCAAGCAATGCCGGGAAGGGAAAGCGGTATTTGTTCCGCAGGGATGGGGGGGCTTTTTTCGCCTCAAATCTCTAAAGTTGCAGTATATGGCATGTCTGCCTGAATTCCCATATTCACCAGGCTAAGCCATTTTACACGTTGAAGCAGGTGTGAATCAGGCCACGGCTGCCCCTCATCCTAAATCCTTCCCCCACTCAGCAAACCGGAGCTTACTACGCAACCTCAGTTTGCATTCCGAGGGAAGGACTTGTGTGTGAAGTGGGTTGATTCCCTTCCCTCGGAGCGAACGACGGATGTGCTTTTCTGCCTCGGCACTCCTTAACTTGGTGCATATGGCATGTGCTGCCTGAAATCCTTGCAACAGCAGCATGTAAAACGGCTATCCGTTCTCCTTCGCTGCATGCTCAAGGATTTCGATCAGTGCCGCTTCCTCGATGCGCAGGTCGTCATCCGACTTCGGCTCCTTCTGGCTTCTGAAGATCTCGACCAGACGACTCTCCTCGAACGACTCAAGCACCGCCGGGTGAATGTAATATTTCCGGCTGACGGTCTTGGTATTCCCCAGTGACTCCGCCACATGCTCGATGCAGGCATTGATATGACGCTTGCATTCCGCTTCGGGCGTGTCGGCGCAGTTCTCGCACAGATAGCGGATAGCTGCAATCGACGCGCCCCATGTGCGAAAGACCTTCGCGGTAAACGGCTGCCCGGTGATCTCCTGCAGATAAGTGTTCACATCCTGCGAGCCGACGTTATGGGCCTGGCCGTCTTCATCATAATACTGGAACAGGTGCTGGCCGGGGATATCCTGACAGGCCTGAATCACCTTTGCCAGCCGACTGTCGCGCAGGTCAATCGCGTGTTCGATGCCGCTTTTGCCGGTGAACTCGAAGCGCACGCGGTTTCCTTCCACCGAGACATGATCGTCTTCCATTGTGGTCAGGCCGTAGCTGTCATTGGATTTGGCGTATTCGCGGTTGCCGACTCGGATCATCGTCTGTTCCAGCAGGCGCACCACAGCCGCCAGTACCTTCTCACGGCTCAGGCTGCGCTGGCGCAGATGCTGTGCGGTCACTTTGCGGATTTCCGGCAGGGCGCGGCCAAACTCCGCCAGCACGGGAAACTTGTTCTGATCGCGCACCTGGTCCCAGCGCGGATGATAACGATACTGCTTGCGGCCTTTGCTGTCGCGTCCGGTCGCCAGAATGTGCGCATTCTTGTGCGGCGAGATCCAGACCTCTTCCCATGCGGGTGGGATGCCGATGGATTCGATCCACTTGCGCAGCTTCTTATCGCCTATGCGCTTGCCGCTGGTATCGAAATAGCTGAAGCCGCGTCCGCTGCGCTGTCGTGTCAGCCCCGGAATATCGGTCGAAACATAGCGCAGGTCGGCTTCATCCAGCAGTTGGGATACGTCAGGGATCATCGGTTCTGAATCTCACTCGTAAAGGTCGGTTGATTTACGGACAGCAGACATCGCGCAGCAGACGTGCATCCATATCTGTCGGTGAGATTACGCCCATCAGATCAATCGAAGCTGAGTTTCAGGTTAATTGTTGGCTTTGCCAGCAGTTTGCCGCTTCTGGCGCTGCGGCTGATTGATATGCGGTATTGCAGGGACGCCCGAAACCCTGATAACACACCCACTGCTCCTACAAACACGCGGAGGGTTAGGGACACGGCACTGCTCCTACAAACACGCGGAGGGTAGGGACACGGCACTGCCGTGTCCGCTCGTAAACTCGCAAAATTCCTTAACTTGCTTAGCTTTTTCGGTCCACTTCGTTTGAAAATTCGAACCGCGCAATGCGAACATTCGTGCTACACTATAAAGTGTGTAGGGACAACGCCTGCGTTGTCCGCTGTTTTGCTTATGAACAGTCATCTTTCAACCGGGTCTCTTAACATACAGACATGCAGGAGCGGCATTGAATGCTGTCCGCCGTCTCGCATTTGCAGCAATTTGCAGCAATTTGCAGCAATTTGCAGCCAGATCGTGCAGCAAATTTTCAGATTTGAGGGGAAAAGCCGTTGTTGCCGCACAAAATTTTTGTGCGGCAGCAGCAGCAGCAGCAGCAAGATGCTACAAGCAGCACCAAGATGCTACAAGCAGCAGCAAATAGTGGCGCAATGCGCCGCAGTGCTGCGTCTTTTGTGGCGTAAATGCGCCGCAAATTCCGTCACCGCCACAAGCCCCACACCAGATAACACAGGGGCCGGACTGCATTGCAAACAATGGCGTCCGGCCCACAGATGATAAATCTCGATTGTGCTGGAAACAATAGGCTTGGGAACGCGGCAAACAGCCTAGATATAATTCGCCGGGTTGCCCTGTGGGCCTTTTTTGCCATCCGGCCAGGTGGTGCCGTTGTCGAATTTCACACCAGTGACATTCGCGCCCTTCAGGTCGGCATTCAGCAGATTCGCGCCGTTCAGGTTGGCATTCTGAAGGTTGGCCCCGGTCAGCCGTGCCCCGGTCAGATCCGCGACCGTGAAGTCAGCCATAATCAGGATCGCGCCGTTCATGTCCGCGAAGGACAGATTGGTGCGGAGCAGGCTGGTCCCGGTCATGTTGGCGGAGCGCAGAATGGCTTCGCGCAGGTTGGCCGTCTGAAGGATAGCCCCGCGCAGGTTCGCGCCTTCAAAGTCCAGCCGGCGCAGATCAAGACCAGAAAGATCGACTCCCGCGAGACGCAGACGCGGCGCACCGATCATAGCCAGAAGCAGTTCCTTGCGAGTGATTTCGGCCATCAGTTCTGTCCTTTGTAGTAAGCAATCATCTGATCAAGGGTTGTATCCAGCGAGGTTGTAGGTTCCCAGCCGGTATAGCGGCCAATTTTCTCGATACTGGGGACACGCCGGCGGAAGTCTTCGAAGCCCGGTTCGTAGGCCTGATCATAGGGGATCAGCTTGATCTCCGACTGGCTGTTGGCGCGGATGCGAACACGCTCTGCCAGTTCATGGATCGTCACTTCTTCGGTATTGCCGATGTTAAACACCTGTCCCACCGCATCGGGGACTTCGGCAAGGCGGCAGATGGCGTCCACAATATCATAGACGTTACCGAAGCAGCGCTGCTGCTGTCCGTCACCATAAACCTGAATCGGCTCGCCGCTCAGTGCCCATGAGATGAAGCGCGGGACGACCATGCCGTACTGTCCCTGCTGGCGCGGTCCGATGGTGTTGAACAACCGGAAGATCACCACCGGCAGCCCCACTTCCTTGTAATAGGCCAGCGCGAGGAATTCGTCAATCGCCTTGGATGCAGCATAGGCCCAGCGGCTGCGGGTGGTCGGCCCCAGCAGGCTGTCGTCGTCCTCTTCGAACGGGAATTTGACGCCCTTGCCGTAC
>JAEZAF010000265.1 GCA_023430545.1 Chloroflexota bacterium | reverse complement strand
TCGGCAAATCTTCGATTTGCTTTCCGAGGGAAGGACTTTTTTGTGTATGAGTAGGTTGTTTCCCCTTCCCTCGGAGCGATGGGCGGACAGGGCGCCATTGCAAGCAATATGGCCCTGTCCCTACATGGCGCATCAATGCGCAGTACGTATTTTGTAGGGATAATGCCTAAACATGCTTGCATATCGTTGTCCGGCGTTTCCATAAGACTCAGGCAGGTTTTCTGAATTTCCAAAAACGCTGTAGGGCGCAATATATCGCGCCGCATGTGCTACCCGCGCCACGCTTCCTGAATGCGGTCGAGTGTCTGCATGATGCCGAGGGTTTCCGACAGCGGAAGCACCGGGCTTTCCAGCAGACCTTCGCGCAGACACCGGCCCACTTCTGCCGCCTCGTAACGGTAGCCGCTGCCTTCCACCGGCAGATCAAATTCCTGCGGTTCCTCGCCATCCAACTGAAGCGTAAACTTTCCACTGCCGCCGCCGTGGAAGCGGTTCGGGATGCGGATCATCCCCTTCTCGCCGACGATCAGCGCCTCGTTCGAGGTCTGTAACTGCGAGGCGGAGTAGATCTGCGCGATGCCGTTGTTCGGGTAGCCGAAGGTGATGCCCGCGTATTCATCGACACCGGTCTGCCCCATGAACGCGATCGTGGCGATCTTCTCCGGCTGCATCCCGAAGACCATCGACGCGAACGACACCGGATAGACACCGAGATCCAGCAGCGCACTGCCGCCAAGCTCCGGCGCGAAGATGCGGTGATTGGGGTCGAATTCGCGATAGACGCCGAAATCAGCCTGAAAGAAGCGGACCTCACCAATCACGCCTTCCGCCAGCAGACGCCGGACCTCGACGATGCGCGGCAGCCAGCGTGTCCACATCGCCTCCATCAGAAAGACATTGTTGGCACGGGCGGCGGCGATCATCTCGGCGGCTTCGTGCGCGTTCATCGAGAACGCCTTTTCGCACAGCACCGCCTTGCCATGATTCACACACAGCAGCGTGTCATCGCGGTGCATGGGATGCGGCGTGGCGATGTAAACCGCGTCGATGTCCGGGTCTTCGGCCAGTGCCTGATAGGTCGGATAGCGGCGCGGGACGTTATACTTGTCGCCGAAGCGGTCCGCTGATTCCTGTGAGCGCGACCCGACGCCGAGCAGTTCTGCGCCTTCCACGAATTGCAAAGCGTGGGCAAAGGCCCCGGCGATATTTCCCGTGCTGATAATGCCCCAGCGAATGGGTTTTGAAGCGTCCATTATCTGTCCTTTTGAAGTAGAATGATCCGCGAGGAAGCGGTTTCTATAAGATCTGCCTGTGTCGATCATGGCAGATCACGGCGCGATTTTTGCTGTACGATAACGTGCTTTGCACGCGAAAACAAACCGCGTATCAGCCCGTCAGCGGCGGATGGCGCTTATGGGTTCCTGATGACGATGTCTGATAAGCATGTCTGATAAGCATGTTTGATAAGCATGTTTGATAAACATGAAGGTAAGAACAGGGATGTTACGACGGATTGGGTATTTAGGGCAGGGCCAGCGCATTGTCATCTTCGCGCTGATGATGATCGGCGGGCTGCTGCTGCTGGCCGCGATCACGGTATTTCTGATACTGCTGAGCATCAACAGCACGCCGCGTTCGAAATCGGTGCCGCTTCAGGATCACGTGTCCGCAGCGGAGTTCGTGACACTGCCTGACAACGACGCCTATCCTTCGACGGTGGCGGCAGGTGGTGGCATGATTTACACCGGCAGTTATGCCACCGGTACCGTCTGGGCGATTACGGAATCCGGTGAGGTGCGGGAACTCGCTGGCACCCGCGATGCGGTTGGCTCGGTCACCGGGCTGGAAACCGCACCCGATGGCACGCTCTATATCCTCGACCGTGTCTACAGTGACCCACGTGCACAGGGCGGGGTGATCTGGCGTTATACCCCGGACGGCACGCTGACCGAATTCGCAGACATCGAGGACGAAACCGGTTTTATCTCGCCGCATCATCTGGCGCTGGATGGCGAAGGCCGTCTCTACGCGGTGGATCGCGGTCGGCGTGAGGTCTGGCGCTGGAATGCCGACGGCAGCGGCGGCGTTTTATGGTGGCAGCCTGCCGAAGCGCAGGTCGATGTGATCCCGACCGGCATCGCCTATGATCCAGTCAGTCAGGCGATGATCGTCACGGACAGCGAGACCGATGCCCTGTTCCGTATTCCGCTGGAGACAGCCACCGCCGAGGTGATCTACGATGATACCTCACTCACCGAAGAACCGGATTTCGACGGAGTCGAGGTCGGGCCAGACGGCACGATCTATGTCACCGCACTGTCGCTCAACCGACTTGCCGCGCTTCAAGACGGACAGTTCAGCTATCTTGCCGTGGGATTCCGGGGACCGAGTGATGTCGCCATTGGGGATGACGGGGCGCTGTATATCAACAGCTTTGATTCATCGGCGCTGGTCGTGCCGGGGGTGAGTCCGCAGCTTCCATTCGCACTGGATGTCGTGCGCCTCAACGCCGCCGCGTCAACGGAGGTCGTCACCCCGTAGAGGCATTATCCACACAACGTCATACAGGGGCCGGAAGAATCCGGCTCCCATGTGGAGCAAGTTAAGCAAGGCCGCCAAGACCCCCACCTAAATCTCTCCCCGGCGCAACAAGTTGCACTGACAGGGGAGGACTTTTATATATGCGTTAAACCTGTTTTTCTCCCTTTGCCTCGGAATGGAGTGGACGAAACGGACTGTCGGCGCGGAAGTGACTGGGTAGCATTGCTTGCAATGCCGGGATAGGAGGGCTTTTCCGGCCCATTTGTTTCGAGGCTATTCCGCCCTGTAGGGCGCTTCGTCCCCGATACTGCCGACAAACTGACCGAGCTTGTCGTGTCCGAGTAACTGACGGATCGCCTGCGATTCGCCCAGATGATACCAGTAGTGATAGATGTTCCGCTGGAGCATCGTCCCGATGGTTTCCGGGCTGCGCCGGCCTTTCGACAGGATGTGCGTCGTCAGCATCTCCGGCGTGATCGTTTCCAGATAGTTATTCGCGGCCTCAGTCACCGCGTGCCATGCCTGCCACATCTCATCCAGCGGCGGCGTGCTGGCCGGTTTCCCGTATCCGGCGAGATCGTTCAATTCCGGTGCGACGACTTTACCCTGCGGCGATTTCACCCAGAAGCGCTGCTCCTGATACGCCATATGCGCGACCATCCAGCTTATGCAGTTCATCGGCTCGAAGCGCCTGCGGGCATCCTCGTCGGAGATGCCTTTCAGCCCGCGTTTGAATTCCTTCCGTGTGAAATACAACTGTGCCACCAGTGGGTGCATCGTATCAGCTCCGGGGAATTGTCAGATGTTGAGTGTAAATCTGTGACCGGCTTGGTCAGCGGCGGGCCGAAGCCGTCCGGGGTGCAGCGGGCAGTGTGAACATGAATTTGCTTCCGCCAGAAGCGACCGACTCGACTGCCACTTCGCCCCCCAGTTTGGTGACGATGCGATGCACGACCGATAATCCCAGCCCGTGTCCGTCGATTTTCGCCTGACTGAAGCGCGTAAATGGCAGGAAGACCTTATCCTGTTCTTCGAGGGTCAGGCCGTCGCCGTTGTCGATGATGTAGAACATGATCATGCCGTCGTGCAGTTCTTCCGCGCCGAAGGTCACACGCGGCGGCTTGCCGCCGTATTTCAGCGCATTGCTGAAGTAATTCGACCACACTTCCTCGACCCAGGGCGCATAGCCGTTAGCCATCGGGAATTCTTCCGGCAGGATGATCTCGGCGCGATATTCGCGGATCATGCTGATATAACGCCGCAGCACCTCATTGATGATGTCATGCATCGGAAGCGGTGTGTACAGCACATCATCCTGTTTATTGACACTTGCCAGCAGCAGGAGTGAGTTAATGATGTCCTTAGCCTTGTAGCCGCTGTCCATAATCATCGTCAGGTGTTCGCGCAGGCGTTCCTCAGACATGCGATCATAGTAGCTCAGCACCAGGCTGGCGAAGCCCATCATGCTGGCGATCGGGTTTTTCAGGTCATGAGCGACCGTATGAGCAAAGGCGTCCAGTTCCTGATTGCGTTCTTCCAGCTCGGCGGTCTTGGCCCGCATCATCGCTTCGCTGTGCTTGTAATCGGTGATGTCCTGCACAATGCCGTAGATGCGGTTGACGCGGCCTGTATACGGGTCAAATGTCGGCTGGCCGTGATCGCGCATCCAGCGGACGCTGCCTCGTGCTGTCAACACGCGGAATTCGCTCACATCACGTTCACCGTGGGCCAAACGCTGCCAGCGTGCCTGTGTAATGTGGACATCGTCCGGGTGAACCACTTTTGCCCAGTGGTCGATAATTTCCTCCTCCGTCCGGTAATTCGCGAGCAGCTCGAAGGCCTTGGTGCTCCATTCCGGGAAGGCGCGGCCTTCTGAATCAAGCGCGAAGGAATAGGCGTAATCGGAGAGGGTATTGGAGAGCAGACGGTAGCGTTCTTCCTGCCGGTGCAGATGCGTCTGAACTTCCTTGATGTGAAGCAGATAATGTGTACGCTGCCGGACGATCGTCGGGCGCAGCGGTCTGACCAGATAATCGGTTGCGCCGTGCGAAAAAGCGGCTTCGAGCCGTTCATCGCTGTCATCAGTCAGGACCACAATCACCGGGATTTCCGGGGCTTCGGTCCTGCTGCGGATCACTTCGCTCAACATATGCACCGGAGGAAGGGCTGCGATACTGCCCACGCCCTCGTTGTGGGAGGCGAAACCGTTATCAGGCAGCATCTCATCGATCAGGACCAGATCGAAGGGCTGCTGCGTCAGGCTCTCCATGGCGCTAGCGATTGTCTGAGAGCAGACCACACTCACCGTGTCGTCGTGCAGCAGTTCGACGAGCTGACTCCAGAGATCATGATCATCTGTAACGATCAGAATCGTGTCTTTTTGCGGGACTAGAACGGTCATAGTTTATTGAAATGAGCCTATTGTCTGCAACTTCAGTGCAGCTCTGTAAATGCAAAGGATACGAATGCACAATCTGCAAGATGGTGATGTGCAGGTACCAACGGAAGACTCCTATGAATCACGTACCATCTATTTTACATGAGAATTGAGTTAAAAGCCTGTTTTTCAGGCATAAATCACCCACATGGGGGATTCATTATAGGCTGTTTAGCTATTCTATACACGCCTATCGGTCAGGATGACGGGGAATCAGCCCGTCAGATGTCCATCACTGAGGTGGAATAAAGCGCGACATCAACGTGCTGCGCGGGGCATCAGTTATCGGGATTTCATCAGAATTTCAGCGGGCACGTTTCAGCGACGGGATTATGTCCTGAATCAGCGCAGCACCTTTGGATCGAAGTTCAGCGTGGCGAAGTAATCCGCCAGCGTCTCCTGCCGACGGATCAGGTGGACCGAGCTATCTGCGCACATCAGCAGTTCCTGCGGGCGCAGGCGTCCGTTGTAGTTGAAGCCCATCGCGTGACCGTGTGCACCGGTATCGTGGATCACCAGCAGATCACCGATCCCGATCTGAGGCAGGGTGCGGTGAATGGCGAATTTGTCGTTGTTTTCGCACAGCGAGCCGACAACATCCACCGTTTCCTGCGTGTCCGCAGGCTGGTTCTGCACCACACTGATGTGATGATAGGCCCCGTACATCCCCGGTCGCATCAGCGCGGACATATTGGCATCGACGCCGATATAGGTGCGGTAGGTCTGCTTGCGGTTGATCACTTCCGTGACAAGGACGCCGTGCGGCCCGGTCAGATAACGACCGCTTTCCATGTACAGCTTCGGGGCATAGCCGTGCTGTGCCTCAAACTGCTGGAAAAGGGTGGTGATCTCTGCCGCCATCGCGTCCAGATCCAGCGGTGTGTCCTCCGGGCGGTAGGGGATGCCGAGGCCGCCGCCGATATTGATGAAGTCGAATTTCACCGACTGCGCGGTGGAAATCTCACCGGCCAGATCGAGCAGCAGGCGGGTGGTGCGTACAATCTGATGATAATCGCGCTCATTGGAGACCACCATCGCATGGATGCCGAGCCGCTCTACTCCCAGTTGGCGGGCGCGGCGGCATCCCTCGATGATCTGGTCCCGCGTCAGCCCGAACTTCGATTCCAGTGGTGCGCCGATAATCTGGTTGCTGGATTCCAGTACGCCGGGATTGTGACGGAATGAGACGATCTCCGGGACGGCCTGCATCTGTTCGAGCCGTCCCAGCAGGCGGAGATCATCCAGATTGAGGATGCATCCATCACCCGCAAGGGCGATTTCCAGTTCACGGATCGAGGTATTGGTCGAGGTAAAGGAAATATCTTCGCGTGATGCGCCAAGTTGTCGTGCCAGTTCCAGTTCTGCGACCGAGCTGCAATCGAAGCCGAAGCCTGCATCGAAGATCATCCGCAGGATTTCGGGATTGGGCAGCGCCTTGACCGCAAAGTATTCCCGAAATCCGCTGACTCCACTGAATGCCTGCGCAAGCTGGTGCATCGTCTCTCTGATGCCGGTTTCATCGTAAATGTGAAACGGTGTCCCGAAATATGCCGCGATCTCCGGCAGCATCGGAAACAGGCGTTCCTGAAAGGCGTCCTGAATAGGCATGCTTATCAACCTGATGTGTTAAGTTAATCGTGTTTTTGCGGCGAAAAAGCCCTCTATCCCCGACCCTTTACCGCAGTGCCTGCGGGAACATCCAGTCTTCATTGTATCCGAGGCCGTACACCGGCAGATAAGGCGGCTGCGGCACCCTGATGCGCTCGGACAGGATCGCTTCCAGCCCGAATGTGTCGCTTGTAAACCACTGGCTGCGATATTCGTCCACATTGCGCGGCGGCAGGGCGACCTGTTCCGGCAGGGCATCGTTCAGCATGCGCTCGTACCAGTCACTTCCCTGAAGGAATGGCAGTTCGGCCAGATGCTCAAGGAAGTCCAGCACCATAAAGCTCTGTTCCGGATTCTTCAGCGGGCCGGGCAGCCATCTCAGGACGGCATCGGGTGTGTCCTCTCTGGAAAGCTGCGGCGCGTGCTCTTTCCATACCGACGACAGCATCACCTGACTGTTTGGCAGCCACGCCCGTGACCGATAGCTGGTCAGCGGCATGAACGGGATCTGACGGGCAGCATCCAGCCGCTGCACGGCCTTCTGTGGGATATCCACCGGTGTCGGCGACCACAGGTCAACGCCCAGCCCCATCAGATCGGGGATGCGGAAGGGGCCGCCATCCTGACCGGGTGCGGCCTGTGTATCGAGTGTGAGCGCGCCAGTGGTGTTGTCGATCTGTACCCCTGCAAGGTTGTATCCCTGCTGCAAATAGGCCGGAAGCGACAGCAGTTCGGCGAGGGTCTGGGTGGCGGCGGAGGGTCCGGCCAGTGCCGTCGTCCAGTCAGAGGCGGTCTGGATCTGCGGATAGTAATTCTGTGCGATCTGCTGCGCTGTCAGCGCGTTGGAACTGCTGATGGTTTCCAGCGCTTCCAGATAGGTATCGAAGCCGGTATTGACGCTGGAACCCGCGCTGCGCAGGGCGGGTGCGCTCTGTTCCTGCTTCAGCTCATACACGCTTCCAAACAGGCTGGGGCCGTGAGGGGACCGCTGGAGATAGCGCCCGATCACCGGATCATAGGCGCGTCCATCCGGCGTGAAGTACAGGCTGATGTCTGACAGTGTCCCACGCCAGCCATACGGATTGATCAGGCTGCGAACATCGTCACTTTCGTTATTGAGGACGCACGGATCAAAGCCTTCCAGCGTCGGGTCGATGCCAAAACGCAGCGGGATCGACCGGCTCAGCGGATCGTGCAGCGCCACCGGCAGCCGAATCTCACCCGTCTCACTCAGGACTTCCGTCGAGAGCAGATCATCGCGGCCATCGAGCACCTGCCAGCGGATATCGTCCGGGCTGAAGGCCACCCACAGCGGCGCACGGTCCTCGATGCGACCGAAGTACGCGCTGGTCTGTCCGCTGATCGCCTGGAAAGGTTGTTCGCCTGCATAGATAAGCTGGGTATCGTCACTGCCCACCAGCCGGTTGAAGGCATCGTAGCGGTAAGTGCGTTCGACACCCTGCGTCGGATAGCTGACCGCGATCAGGCGATTGGCGCTGTCATAGCTGTACGCCCGACAGACCGTGCGCTCTCCGCCGCCATTGCGGCTGGCGACGTATTCGATCCCGGCGACGTTTCCAGCGACATCGTAGTCATACTCGAAGATAAACGTCTGCGTGGACTGCTGCGCTTCCACCGCCGAGAACAGCATGAAGCTGACGAAGACTCCCGCGCCGACGATCACCGTTCGGCTGCGGGCGCTGTACAGCAGACGGCGCGTCCAGCGTTTCAGTTTGCGGCTGCGACGCCATGCCAGCATGAATGGCAGGCCAATCGTCGCTGCTGCGGTCGGGACCATGCCGCCGTTGGTTGCAATCGACGGGGGGATGATCTGAATCACACGGCGCAGGAGCTGGTTCGGCGTGCCATATTCATAGGTGATGCTGACCTGGGTGTTATCCGCGTAACTGCGGGACTCGGTCAGGCGCTGTCCGGCGTCGTTATAGGTGAAGATTAACTGATACAGCAGGCCGCTGTTCGCGCCGCTGACCGTCACACTGGTGGGCTGGTTGTCATCGTTATAACCGGTGGTGATGATATAGCCGTTTGCTTCCTCGACGAACTGCGTGGCCGGTCCACCGCTGATCCGCTGGCGCACCATCTGTCCGCCCGGATTGGTCAGATAATCGACCAGAAGCTGGCTGGTATTGCCATCGAGATCGGCGTACTGCGCCGCGAGGAACAGGGCTTCGCGTCTGCGGTTCAACTGAAGGTCGAGAACGTCGGGTGTCTCACCGCCATCCTGTGTGGAGAGCACCACGCCGAGCGTATTCGGCTGATTGGGATTGAGCCGGTATACGATGCCGGTCAGCGGGATGGTGCTGGCTGCATCCTCACCCTGACTCAGCAGGCCATAATCCAGCGCGGCCAGAAAACCGCGATCATCCAGCCCGTAGCGCACATACTCGCCGCTGGCCTCATTGGTGATGCTGTAGCCGCCATTGCCCTCGAGATAATCAATCGCGTAGGTACTGCCGTTGGTCAGCGTGCTGAGGCGGCCAAACAGATCATAGGCATACTGTTCACCGCCGGTCTGTTCGCTTCCCGTCTGCTGACTGTTGGCGCTTTGCAGACGCCGGTCAGCATCATAGGCGAAGTTGATCGTCCCGTTGTTGGTGACAATAGAGGTCAGCAGGTTGAAGCTGTCCGTACTGTAGCCGCGTGTCACACTGCGGTCCGGCTGATTGCGGATGCCCCACGACTCCAGCAGATTGCCAGTGTAGCGCTGCTGGATTGTCGTGCTGCCGGACGGACTGCCCAGATTTGGGAAGCTCTGTTCCAGCAGGCGTCCAAGCGAGTCATAGATGAAGGTGTCCTGTTCGCCGTTGGCGTTGATACACGCCGCAAAGGTCGAGGCCAGTTCCGCCCGTGTGCGGCAGATACCGATCACGTTGTCCAGCGCATCATAATTCAGCAGGACACGGACACCGGTCGGGCTGGTGACCGACACCAGCCGATTGAGGAGATCATAGGCGTAGTTGAAGGTGCGGCCACCGGCACTCTGATAGGCGATCAGGTTGCCCGCGTCATCATACGAGAAGCTCTCGACATTCTGCTCTTCGTCGATGATGCGCGTCGGGCGGCCCTGTCCGTCGTAGTTAAAACGCACGATCCGCGTCCAGACGGTTCCTTCACCGGGCACGCAGCTTGTGACATCCTCGTCGATACAGGCGTCGATGCGGAATTCGGTAATCAGATTATCGGCGTTGTAACTGTAGACCAGGGTTTCACCCGGCGCGGTCACCGTGACCGAGCGTGGCCGCGTGGAGTCATTCCCCGGCGAGAATGTATACGTCCGGGTGACATCCTCGGCAGTCACGGTCAGCGAGGTGCCGCCGCGTGTATCCACCCCGTACTGATAGCGGACCGCGCTTTCGTCCGCGCCCTGCTGTGTCAGCCGGTTGAGATTGTCGAATGCATAGGGCACACCGTTGACTTCGAGCACGGTTTCACCCGCTGGACGTTCCAGCGTCACCGTCTGCTCGCCGGTGAGGATACTTTCCAGCCGACGCAGTGCATCATAACCGAACTGGATTGTGCTGCCGTTCGGGTCGGTGATGCCCGTCAGGGCGGGCAGGGTTGCGCCGTTGAAGTTGAAGCCCCATGCCCAGTTAGGCTGATCGGCTTCACGCACAATCAGGCTGTTGGCATCAGGCCGTGCGAGTGTGAAACTGCGGATCGCGCCGCTGGCCGTGACCGTCGTCAGCGCTTCCGTCAGATCACCGCCGCTGTCGTAGTGGAATTCGTGGAAGCGTCCGGCGCTGTCACTGATGAGCCACAATGCGCCGAAGGCGTCGAAGGTATAGGTGGTGGCGTTGCCGCGCACATCGGTGTAGGTCAGGGTATTGGCGCGTTCGTCCCATGTGAAGCGCTGGTTGACGTTGGTCGGATCGACAATCGAGGTCACGCGAGTCGGGTCATTGGGATCTTCATAGCGGAAGAAGATGGTATTCCCCTGGGGCAGCACCACGCTGCGGATCTGCCCGAACTCGAAGTACGAGTAGATCGAGGTGTCATCGGTCAGCGCATCCTGGCGCACCAGCAGCAGACCCCGTGCATCGTACTGATAGACAAACCCGCGCCCCAGATCATCGACCTGCCGCGTTAGCTGTCCGATCGCGTTGTACTCGAAGGTGAACGAACCTTCCGGTGTCTCCGCGATTTCAACCCGCGTCAGCCGCCCGATCAGGTCATGGGTATAGACGCGCTCGACGCCGTAGGTGTCGCGCCACAGTGTCAGATCACCAGCGGCGTTATAGCGCAGTTCCCACTGATTGCCACCGCCAAACTCGACGGTGACTACCCATTCCTGCGACTCGGCGTCCTGCTGATAGCTGAACGTGCGTGTCCCGTAAATGTCAGTCGCTGACAGCAGACGATCATGAATATCGAAGACCGCACGCTCGCCGAAGACTTCGCTTTCACAGCCGAATTCCTCTGCCTGATTGGGCCGCGAACTGCGGATCTCATAACCGCCGCTGGGCAGAAGACAGTACACCCGGCGGATCACGCGTCCGCTGCCGTCCGTTATCTGGACAGGCCGTCCGAGTGTGTCGAAGGTGATATTCAGTCGAGAGGTGGGCTGCTCAAATTCCGACGGCAGCTCCAGCGGCACCGGATTCAGCTCCACACTCGATGGCTGGAAGCCGCGATAACCGCCCCATGTCAGATTGCGGACATCGGCGCTCTGCGAGACAAGGAAACGCGGTCGCACCGGGTCACCTTCGGTGTTGAACACCCACTGCTGGACATCATCCCCGGCGCGGCGCTCCACTTCGCGAAGCTGGCCGCGCAGGTCGAAGACGTAGACACTGGTGGTGTGCAGCGTGTTAGCGCGGTACTGGCGGCTGGTGATCTCGAAGCCGTTGGGATAATTCGGGGCCTGCACCGGCGCATAACTGTACTGTGTCACCTGCTGAAGCACATCTTCCACCTGACGGATGCGTTCAAAGGCGTCGTAGGTGTAGATCTCGCGCCGCCCTAACGGGTCCTGCCGCGTGATGCTGTAGCCGTTGATCACCGTCGTGCTGCCGTCCGGGTTCTGAAGCTGCGGCACATGCGTGTAAATATACTGTGTGGTGAGGGTCTGCGGTTCACCTGCTTCGCTGACACTGACGACCTCGATTTCAGCCGTCAGTTGATCGAAGGCGTTGTACTCGTAGCGCGTCCGGCGCAGCACGTCGCCGCTGTCCGGTGCCAGCGTGCTTTCCACCAGCCGCCCCTGACCGTCGAAGCGTGAAGTCGAGATCACGCCAATCGGGTTGGTGATGATGATCTCGGTCTGGCCTTCTCCGCGACGATAGCTGATCGTATAGCTGCCGAGTGAGCCGTCTTCGATGCTGGTCAGGCGTCCGAGTGCATCATAGGCATAGCGTGTCACATGACTGCCCACCGTGACCGAGGTCACCAGCCCAAGACGGTTATGAGTGTAGGTGGTGTTGTGTCCGGTGGTGGTCGAACTCCTGCGCAGAAGCTGACCATTCCCGTCCCATTCAAGCTGGAAGACATTACCCTGACGGTCAGTAACGGTGACGGGGCGTCCGCGTTCGTCGTAGGTATAGCTCTGGGCGGTTCCATCTGCGAACTGCGCCACCGCCCCCGGACTTCCCGCCGGACTGCCGAGCGAGAATTCGAGGAAGCCGCCGGTTACGCGATTGAGGCGGCCTGCCGGATCATATTCAAATGAGATGCTGTTGCGACCGATGTTGTTGCCGGAAACACGCGGATTGATGCGCGTCAGCAGGCCGTCTTCCCAGACAAACGTCTGTGGCAGGCCGTCGTTGCCGGGGGCATCCGGCAGCGGGCTGGTGACGCTGGTCAGTGTATAGGCGTTGCTGCGTTCGCGCAGATCGCTCGTGCCGTCCAGTGAGTAGGTGAAGGTGCGGCGTCCATACGCATTGGTGATCGTAATCGTCCGCTGTTCATTGCCCTGCTGTGGGGGCGAAAGTGTCTTCCACGGTGTCGGCTGACCGTTGGCAATCGTCGCGATTTCCGTCAGATTGTTTTCGGTATAGGTATAGGTCATCTCCGGTGTGATCGGCGCACGCGGATCGTTATGGGCGATCATGCGATGCTGATCGTCATAGGTGTACGTGGCGGTCGAGCCGTCACTGTAGACCACTTCCACCAGATCGCCGTTCTGATAGCGGTAGATGTTCTCGTAACAGTTGACCGATGCCTCGCACGCGCCGAATGCCTCACTCTGTGTCATATCGCGCAAAATGCTGCGTGCGATGTGATCACCTTCGTAATACAGTTCGATCTGACGCTGGGCAAAATCATCGCTGATGGCGACGTTCGGGAACTGGATCTCCGAAGTCGGCGTCAGGCTTACACCCGGATACGCCACTGTGATCGTGCGCCCGAACTGCGGATAGCCATAGCGCACCACCCGCCCGCCCCGGTCGAATTCGTAGGTCAGGCCGTCGGTCTGGCGCAGGGACCAGCCGGTGAAGACGCTGGCACGGGTCAGGGTCCATCCCGGCATGGTGAGTGAGGTCATCGTGCCGCCGCTGAAATTCGGCGTCGGTTCACTGGTAAAGACATGACGCGAACCGGTCGGCGTGGTGAACACCACCAGACCGCGCGGCGCATAGGTCAGGTCGAGGCCGATGCGGTATCCCTGAATGACTTCCGGCGTGACCGGGCGCGTGCCGATGGCCGGATCAAACGGGACGTTATAGTCCACCAGATAATCAGTCGTCCAGCCATAGCCGAAAGGGCTGTCTACCGTGCTGGCACGGCTGTTATAGCTGCGCGTCAGCACCAGATTGAGGCCGTAACCACCTTCCGCCATCAGATCAGTGATGCCGTACCAGATATTGTTGTTGGCCGGGTTCACATCGCCGTTTGGCGGACAGTTTGCCTCCGGAAGGGTGGTATTTACCGGATAGCATTCGCCGCCGAGGTTGTTCAGGGCGCGGGGCGAATAACCGACTTCCCCCGGCTGTGCGAGGCTGTTGAATGACGGGAAACCCGCTGGTGTGATGATCTCAAGATAGCTTTCGGCTTCGGAGAGCAGCAGACGGTGTTCGCCGGGGTTGCCATCAGCCAGATCCTTGTAGCGGATCTGAATCACGTCATTCAGGGCGCGCACTTCCTGAAGGCTCAGGGCACTGCGTGTCACCGATTCCACGAGAGCCGCACGGGCGTCTGTGAAATCGAGCGAAAATTCATTCGCAGCCAGCCGAAACTGCCCGATACCCTGCCAGTCGAGTGTCACCGATGCGCCGCGATCCGCCATCGTGATCACCTGCTGGAGATCACTGGCCGAGCCTTCAGGCGGTGTCACCCGATCCAGCGTGATCTGCGTCGATTCAAGGCTGAGCAGGCGGTCGCCGTCCAGTTCCGTGATCAGCACGCCATTGTTGAGTGTGACTTCGCTGCCGGGGCGGATACCGCTCCAGTCGATATTCAGCAGGTACGGCAGCAGATTGCCCAGCGGCGAGATCGAGTTCAGGCGGATGCTGAAATTATCCAGCGAGCCGGTGAACGTCACCTGACGGCCCTGCGCCTGGGTTGGTGCGATAAAGGTGCGACCGTCGAGCAGTTCGACACCGATACAGGTACGCAGCAGCCACAGCCCTTTGACGATCTGCCAGTCGGTGGTGATACGGTTACCGTTCGGGTCTTCGAAATTCAGGATGTCACTGGTGTACTCGCGGCGGTGTCCCCAGTCCTGCAGATAGAAGATACGCGGGATGCTGTCGGTCTGGGTCTGGCCGTAAGCCGCCAGGTCACCACCGAGCAGATCGACATTCTGCGCCCATCCGCCCACCAGAATCGCGCCGCCATCATAGCGCACCTGAACGCCGCGCCCGTTCTGGGAACCGGCGCTGATCGCGCTGTCACTGTTGAGGCGCAGGGCCGTGCTCGGTACGGTGATCGTCGTCACACCGTTGGCGGCCAGCGGCGCTTCGGCCAGCAGCAGCCGCGTGGAGCTGTCGGGCAGGTTTTCCTCAGTCACAACACTGTTGCCGGGATAATTGGCGATCATGCTCAGGCGTCCGGCCAGATCGCTGTCCTGCACGCGGGTGCGGCGAAGCATCAGCGTGTAGACGCCATCCCGCGACAGCGTGATCGTGAACGGCCCATCCTGAAGCGGTGTTGGCCCCTGCACCGGGTCCATCCCGCGATACAGCGCATATTCCAGTGACAGCCCCGGCGTCAGTTCGCTGAAGGTCACCGTCAGCGAGGCATTGATGCGATCACCGGATGCATTCGACGGGCGGATCACGTTGAAGTGATAGAACTGGCTGTAAATACCGGCATCAAACGAAACCGGCAGATGCTCCGCCTGGGGCAGCACGCCACCTTCACCGAGCATCTGATACGGTGTCAGGCCGCGCTCCATCAGGTAGCGCGTGCCGGTGCAGCTATCATCCGCTGGCTGTGTGGTCTGCTCAGGCTCAGTTGTTGCGGTGTCCTGTGCAGCCAGTGGGCTGATGAGGGTAATAAGTGAAAGAATCAATATTACTAATATCAGAACACGGGTAATCCACGGTTTCATCAGGGGCATAAGGATTCATTCGAATAGTTCAGCTCGACACAAAGTATAGCCTGTTTCCGGTTGAGGTGAAATTTGTAAAATCTAAAAATAAGGTATAGTTCGGGTTTACTGAGTCAATATTTACGTTCTTCAGCTATGGCCTCAAATACGCATCCATGACCTCAAACGCTTCTCTGTCCCACACCCAGACTCGCACACAGTTTAACAAACTCTTGTTACTCGTGCCTTATACATTTGTACTGCTGATCCTTTTGATCTCGGCGCTTCACCAGCAGCCGCACAGCATCACCTCTGAAGAAGCCCATACGCTGTGGATCGTACAGGACGAACGCAGCCTCACCAGCGCTGAAAGGGCCAGCCCGCGCCTGATTGTCAGCACTGCCGTTGGGCAGATGCGGCGCACACTGGATCGCAGCCTGAATGCCGGTCATCCGCCGCTGTACTTCGTTCTGCTCGAAGTCTGGACATGGCTGGCCGGTGACACCCGTATAGCAGTGCGCCTCTTCTCTGCACTGCTGGTGATGCTGGCCGTCGTTCTGACTGCCAGACTGACAGCGCGCCGTCTGCGTGCAGCCGATTTCAACCCATCATCCCCGCTGCTGGTGTCAGTCGTCATGGCGCTGGCGGCGCTGGCCCCGCCGACGATTTACGCCGCACGGTCCGCCGAACCCGCCGCACTGCTGATGCTGACCAGTGCGCTGAATCTGTGGCTGCTGCTGCGCTGGATGGACGAACCCGGTGTTGTCCGCAGCCTGCTGTACAGCCTGTCACTGGTGCTGGCACTGTACAGCCATCTCTTCGCTGTACTGCTGATCGGATTGGGAGCCGCCGTCCAGATGCTGCGCCTGCTGCGGGGCGAGTCCCTGCGTGGCCCGACTCAATGGGATCGTCTGTGGGTGCGCAGCTTTACCTACGGCATCATCCGCTGGCTGCTGTGCGCGGCGCTGGCGCTGATCGTGTATCTGCCGCTGTTCCTCTTCCTGTCCCCGCCGGGGGCGGTTCCAGACAGTGGGCTGGCGCTGTGGAGTGTCGTGCTGCCATGGTTGATGGTCTTCGTGCTGGCCGGATGGATACCACGCCTGCACCAGCGCATCGGCATCGCACCGCTGATGGTGGGCTTCATTGTCGGCGCGGTGCTGCTGTGGCTGGCCTATCCGCTGCTGATTCCCGCCGTCCCGGACTGGGATCAGGCGGCAGATGCAGTCATCCGCGACCGTCATCTGCTGGAACCACTGGTGATCGCAGTGCCGCCAGATTCCGCTGCGGCCTACACCGTCCGCGAAACCGATCTGAACGCCGGGATCACACTCGATCTGGGCTGGCGCGACTTCAGTGCGGAAGAACACGCCGCACTGATGGGTAAGCTGTCCACCGACCATGCCATCTGGCTGGTCATGCCCGCTGATACACCATCCGAGACTTCCGCATACACCTTCTGGCAGCAAGTGCTGACCCGTCAGGGGCGGTCTGCTGCGGTTTATGGGAATTTGGGAAGTATTAAGATCGAGCGCTGGACATCCACACCCTGATGTGGTTTAATTAGGGTATCAAATACTTAGCACAACAAACTATGTGAACAATCGATGAGAATCGCCAGATACCACTTGTGGTAAATGCGAATTCATCGTACAATAAATTTATAGTTTCCAACTTTCAGAAAGTTTTGAACGTTGTGAAGGACATCATCGGGGCGATGGCCGACTCGCGTGTTCAGCGGGTGTGTTGTACTGGTTGAAGCCTTTTATTGGTAGCTGTGAGCCGTGGTGGATTTAGTGACATGAGTCTGCGGTCGGAAGTCGCTCCTGATGTAGTTCAGAAATCCCCTAAGTGACGAAGAAGGCCGGAATGCACAGCGCACTCCGGCCTTCTTCGTTTTTTCGGCTGATCACAGGATGTGATTCAGATCATCGG
>JAEZAF010000254.1 GCA_023430545.1 Chloroflexota bacterium | reverse complement strand
CCGGACAACGACATGTAAGCATGTTCAGGCGTTGTCCCTACAGAATACGCGGTAGGTAGGGACACGGCACTGCCGTGTCCGCTGTAAATATCTGAACCGAAATTAAATACCTACCTTTGTGAAGGATACAGGGGTGAGGTTCTTTTGCATCGTCAGCGTTCAAATGGGTATGCTTGAAATTCCTGTCTTTACCCTTACAAGCGCCCATGAGGAAGCCCTGACGATGCCGATTCAACCCGCCCAGCTTCGAATTACCGATGACGAATTCCGTGCCCGCTGCGACTATCTGCTGACGGTGATCCAACAAGCCGGTCATAGCGGTGTCGTGCTGTTCGATGCCGATTATGTGAAGTATTACACCGGCTTCGCCTTCACCATGACCGAGCGCCCGATGGCCTTTGTGATGAATACCAGCGGAGAGCGCGGCCTGTTCGTCCCACGGCTGGAACGCGAACACGCCCAAATGAACGCACTGGTCGATTATGTGAAGGATTACGCCGAGTATCCGGGGAAACACCATCCCATCCATGCACTGGTCGAACTGCTGGCCGAGATGAATGTGACCGGCACCGTCGGCGCGGATGAGGACGGCTATCCATGGGTGTTCGGCTATCGCGGAGAGAAGCTGTCCGTCGCGGCCAGCCTCGATGTCCAGCCGGTTCGCGCCCACGTCGAAGATCAGATGATGATCAAGTCCGAAGCGGAGATCGCGCTGCTCCGCGAAAGCTGTGTCTGGGGCAATCTGGCACATCGTCTCCTCCAGCGCTACACCCGCCCCGGCGTGACTGAGACTGAAGTCGCGCAGCGCGCCAGCGACGAGGCCACCCGCGCCATGCTGGATGCCATCGGCGAGATCTATCGCGGACAAAGCACCTACTACAATGGCGCGATCGCCATCTATCGCGGGCAGATCGGACGCAATGGTGCGATCCCACACGCGCTGGCGAATAACATCGTCTTTCAGGCTGGCGATGTGCTGGTAACCGCGGCCAGCGCGCCGGTCTGGGGTTATGTCAGCGAACTGGAACGCACCATGATCCTCGGTCAGCCCACCGACGATCAGCGTCGCTTCTTCGATCACATGCTGGAAGTGCAGACACTGGCGATGGACGCGATCCGCCCGGGCCGCCTCTGCTCGGAAGTCGATCAGGATGTGCAGGCTTATTTCCGCCAGCACGACCTGATGGATTACTGGAAGCATCACACCGGCCACTGCATCGGCCTGCGCTACCACGAAGGCCCATTTCTGGACATCGGCGACGACACCATGATTCAGCCGGGGATGGTCTTCACCGTCGAGCCGGGGTTGTATCAGGCGGGACTAGGCGGCTTCCGCCATTCCGATACCGTCGTCGTGCGCGAAACCGGCGTCGAGATGCTGACCTACTATCCGCGTGATCTCGAAAGCCTGATTTTGCCCATCTGATGCCAGCAGACTGTATATTGTGAAATCCGACGAAAAATGCGGTGATGCCTCATTGTGGCATGCCAAACTGAAATCGTTATAATCTGCTCAAAATCTTGTTTCACCTCATCAGGAGTCCAAAATGAAATCCAGAAGCTCTCTCTTCCGGGTACTGCTTGCGGCGCTCATCGCGCTGATGAGCCTGTCAGGTCTCTCGGCACAGGACACCGCCGAACTGCCGGACCTCGAAGGCCGCGTTATCACCGTCGCGGTAGAAAACGCCTACCCACCTTTTAACTTCATCGACGAAGAGACCAACGCAGGTGCAGGCTGGGATTATGATGCCATCAACGAAATCTGTGCCCGCCTCAACTGTGTACCAGAATATATTGAAACCGCATGGGATGGCATGATCCTCGCCGTCTCCAACGGTGAATACGATATGGCCGGCGACGGGATCACCATCACCGAAGAACGTGCTGAAGTCGTCGATTTCTCCGATGGCTATATCCAGACCGAGCAGGTGCTGCTGGTTCGCATCGACGAAGAGCGTTTCACCAATGCTGACGAACTGCTGGCCGACGAAACCCTGCTGATCGGTTCCCAGCCCGGTACCACCAATTATGAACTCGCAGCGGAACTACTCGGCAGCGAAGACCGCCTTGTCGCTTACGACACCTTCGGTGTGGCTGTGCAGGCGCTCATCGCGGGTGATGTGGACGCCGTCTTCATGGATGACACCGCCGGTCAGGGCTATGTCGGTATCAACGCCGATCAGGTGAAGATCACTGGCGAACCACTGACATCCGACCAGCTTGGCTTCATCTTCCCCAAAGGCTCGGAACTGGTCGGCGCGTTCAATGCCGCCCTCGCCAGCATGCGTGAAGATCGCACCCTTGAAGTCATCAATGCTAAGTGGTTCCCGCCTGCCATGCCAGACCTCGGCGGTCAGACGATTACCGTCGCAGTCGAGAACGCTTATCCGCCGTTCAATTTCATCGACGAAGCAACCGGTGAAGGTGCAGGCTGGGACTATGACGCGATCAACGAGGTCTGCATCCGACTGAACTGCGTGCCGGAATACGTCGAAACTGCATGGGATGGCATGATCCTCGCGGTCTCGAATGGCGAGTACGATATGGCCGGGGACGGCATCACCATCACTGACGAACGCGCCGAAGTCGTCGATTTCTCGATTGGCTACATCCGTACCGATCAGGTGCTGCTGGTCCGCATCGACGAAGACCGCTTCGCGAATGTCGAAGAGCTGCTGGCTGATGAAACCCTGCTGATCGGTTCTCAGCCCGGCACCACCAATTACGAACTCGCGGCAGAACTGCTCGGCAGCGAAGACCGCCTTGTCGCTTACGACACCTTCGGCGTCGCCGTACAGTCACTGATCGCCGGTGACGTGGACGCCGTGTTCATGGATGACACCGCCGGTCAGGGTTACGTCGGTATCAATGCCGATCTGGTCAGGATCACCGGCGACCCGATTGTATCCGATTACCTCGGCTTCATCTTCCCGAAGGATTCTGAACTCACCCGCGCCGTCGATATCGCGCTTATCAGCATGATGAACGATGGCAAGCTGGAAGAAATCAACAGCAAGTGGTTCCCGGCAGGCGGTGGTGAACAGGCATCGGAAGAAGCCACCACTGAAGAAGCTCCGGAAGCCACGCCAGAATCGTAACTCCTGCTTCCCGACACACCCGATAAACAGTTACCCAGCGGGGCGATCTCACGGTCGCCCCGTGATTATATTTTACGAAATGGCTAGGACATCGAATGGCAGACCTGCCACCTAATAAACGTAAAAATGATGATCTGGAATTTGCCAATGACGATGTGCGAGCGCAGTACGAAGCCTCGCGTCATCGTGTTTTCCCGTGGGAGTTTATCTACGGGCTTCCCTTCTGGGCTGCACTGATCGGTGCAGGCTGGCTGTATATCTTCTTCGCTATTCAGGAAAACGAGATTTACAGCAATATCTTCGGCCAGCTTCAGGAAGGCATCTCGATGACGCTGCGGATCGCCATCTTCGGCTATCTGCTGGCGCTCAGCATCGGCCTGATCATCGGCCTGATCCGCGCTTTTCCCCCCAAACCAGCGAGAGGCTGGTATGGTTCCATCCTCAGCGGCATCCATCTGGTGCTTTATCACCTCGCGACGATGTATGTCGAGATCATGCGCGGCCTGCCGATTCTGATCGTGCTGCTGGTCGGTGCATTTATCGTCTTTCCCGAAGTCCGCGATATATTCCTGAATCCGATCTTCGGCTCAGAGTGGGTGCGGGCCAATACGGGTGCGGGTTCACCTGTCCCGGCCATTGTCGGACTCGGCATGGCCTACGGCGCGTTTACTTCCGAGACAATTCGTGCCGGTATCCAGTCGATTGAACCCGGTCAGATGGAAGCCGCACGCTCGCTGGGTATGAACTTCTTTCAGGCCATGCGCCTGATTATCCTGCCGCAGGCGATACGCCGTGTCCTGCCCACGCTGGGAAATGACGCCATCGCGATGATTAAGGACTCCTCACTGGCATCGGTGCTCGGCATCCGCGAAGTCACGCAGATCGCCCGTGTATCGTCAGGGCGATCGTTCCGTTATACCGAGACCTATATGACGACGGCCTTCATCTATCTGAGCCTGACACTGGTCGGTTCGATGCTGATTCGCACGATGGAACGTCGCCTGAAGCAGCGGTCATCTGCCCCCCATACACTCTCAAAACTGTGGGCGCAGCTCGGGCATTTCGGGGGTAGAAAGTAGCGACCGTTCATCAGCAATTACAAAGGCTGACCGTTCCGTTGTCAGCCTGACACACGTAAAATAATCCCATGACCACAGTCTTGACCCACACCCGACGCACTGAATTTATCGCCGGTGCCAAAGATACACTGCCGCTGATGCTCGGCGCAGCGCCTTTCGGCCTGATCTTCGCCGCATTGTCTATCACCGGTGGCCTGTCCTCTGCTGCGACGCTTGCCATGTCGATGTTCGTCTTCGCCGGATCATCGCAGTTCATCGCCGTCGGATTACTGGCACAGGCCGCCACCATTCCGGTGATCATCGTGACAACGCTGGTCGTCAACCTGCGCCACATGCTGTACGCGGCGTCACTGGCCCCGTACATGAAGCATCTCTCGCAGAAGTGGCTGCTGCCGCTTGGCTTCTGGCTCACTGATGAATCCTATGCGGTCGTCATCCGGCGCTACCCGCAGGACGACGACTCACCCTACAAACACTGGTATCACTTCGGCTCATCTGTCGCCATGTACGTCAACTGGCAGTTATGGACGATCTTCGGCATCATCGCCGGTCAGCAGATTCAGGATGCGCAGTCACTGGGGCTGGATTTCGCGATGCTGGTGACATTTATCGGGATTGTCGTCCCGATGCTGCGCACACGCCCGATGCTGGCCTGCGCCATCACCGCCGGACTGGTGGCGGTCGTTGCGCGTGAACTGCCATATAATCTCGGCCTGATGGCGGGCGCACTGGCCGGAATCGTGATCGGTTACACACTCGAAAGCATGCAACCATCTCCTGATACCAGCAGAGTCAGCACAACCCAGCCTGAAGTACCCGCCGTCCCGGAAACGGAAAACGCGCAACCTGAACGTATCCCCGAATAGAGACCTGATGACTCCAAGCAACGAATTCCTGCTGATCTTCGGCATGGCACTGGTGACTTTTGCCGTCCGCTACCCGGTGCTCGCGATTCTGGGGCGCGTCTCGCTGCCGGATCGCATGATGCGCGCCCTGCACTATGTGCCCACCGCTGTGCTGAGTGCGATCATCATCCCCGGACTCATCGCCCCAACTGGCGCGATTGAACTCACACTGACGAACGCCTATCTCGTCGCCGGGATCTTCTCGATTGCCGTGGCCGCCTTTACACGCAAGCTGCTGCCGACCATCATCGCCGGGATGATCTTTTTCCTTTTATGGAGGGCAGTGTTTCCACCCATCTGACCGGGCCCCACATTATCCTGTATCCGTCGGATCACTCACGCATGCGGGCCAACGGTGATCTTCCCGATTGTCATCTCCGGCACCGCTTCCTGAATCACCCCAACCCGTTGGACTTCATCATCAAGAGCGCGGCGCTGGCTGGTGGTCAGATCCTTCAGCGGCTCGACCGTGATTTTCAGCTTTTTGCCGCTGCGCTTCTGATGCCAGACACCGCCGACAACACCATCAATCAGCAGAATCGGGTAATTTCCCGCCTGTCCACCGGCCAGCGCACGCTCGGAGGCCTTACCGGGGAAGAGCTTCTCACGCGGGTAGCTTCCCACGCCATAAACATCGAAATATGGCAGCAGGCGCAGTCCCTTTGGTGGATCGTCCGGCAGATCGGTGTCACCAGCGACGATCCACGCCGTGTCTCCATCCAGTTCTACCATTTCAAGTTTATCCTTCAGGCTCTCGAACAGGTCCTTTGCCCAGCGCGGAGACGTACTCAGCCAGCGTGCGAACTGCTGCGGCGTCGCTGGGCCGTAAGCATACAGATAAGCCTTCAGCAGATCGGACAGCGCCGATTGCTCTTTTTTCGGTCGAAAACCCGGCAGCCAGCGGTGCGGATTAGTGTACGTCACCTTGCGGCCGCGATCCGGCCCAAAGCACAGCATCCCATGACGTGCAGCGGTGTCAGTGGCAGCACGCCAGCGCGGCCATTTGTCCTGAAAGGCATCCATAGCCAGTTCACCGGCCCATTCCCCAACCTGATCCACAAGCGCCTCGGTCAGTTCATCAATGGTCAGTTCAGTATCGGAAAGGATATCGCCAATCGCCTCGACTACGATGTCCGTCTGTTCCGGCGTCAGCACAGCATCCTTCGCCTTAGGATTGCGAATGGGTGGGATCGCCATCAGCGCGCCGGTCCACATCGGCAGGTCTTCAGCGTAAAGCAGATGCACGGTCCCACGCGGACCATACGTCTTCACTACGGTTCGATCCGTCCACAGCGCCTTCTGGACATCACTGCGCGTTGTGTCCGCTGTGCGCAGGCCAATCGAAAGTTCTGCCGCCGTCATAATCTGGGCATGTGCGCCGCAGATCACCCCGACCTGTTTTGCAAGCTGATGCGAGGGCACCGGCTCCGCCAGACCATGCCGGATCAGCCGCCGCGCACACGCCTCTGACCAGGTCATCTTTTTCATCGGGCCCATTCCTCTCCGTCGTTCCGCATATGCTCTGTTGATCTCACTACAGTATGCCGCAGGTTTCGGACAGTTTTCGCCCTGATCTGAATGCTGTTTCAGATCCAAACCGTTATTTGCAAGGTTGTGAGGTCTGCCCCTTCGGGGTATCATGCCACCTTTAAGTGTTCGTCTCTTTTTGCCTCATCCCATCGGATGAGCTGCTCCATCAAGGATCATAGTTTATGCCTGAGCTTCCAATCGAAGCGCTTGCCGTCTTCCCGCCGCCCGGAATGGCTGTCCCCAACAGTTTCGTCTTCACCCGCGACGACCGCCACCTGTATTATCTGGCAGGCCACCCCCAGAGTGCCGTACAGCACCTTTACCGGCTGGACATCGAAACCGGCGAACACGACATCGCCGCCAGCGCCCCGGAAGGTGGCACAACCGAAGAAAAACTGACGCCCGAAGAGGAACTCCGACGTCAGCGACTCAGACGTCTGACGCAGGGGATCACGGAATTCCAGCGTGCGAAATACAGTGACCGTCTGCTGATCCCGTTACCAGATGGCCTTTACGTGATCGATACCCTGTATACGCCGCTGCGTCAGGTACTGGCCGTCGATTCGCTCAATGAGGCACCGATTCTCTCGCCGAAGCTGTCCCCGGATGGCGAATGGATTGCCTACGTTCAGGACAGCGAATTGTACCGCGTCTCCGTTCACGGAGGCACACCGCAGCAGCTCACCTATGATGCACGCGGCACCGGCAAAACCAATGGTCTGGCGGAGTACATCGCACAGGAAGAACTGGGCCGCCGCGATGGTTTCTGGTGGTCCGATGACAGCCGCCATCTGATGTACACACAGGTCGATGAAACCCACATCCCCATCTATCGCATCGTGCATCAGGGCAAGGATCAACTCGCAGAACTCGCGCAGGAAGAACATCATTACCCATTTGCCGGACAGGACAATGCCATTCTCCGGCTGGCGGTGCTGGATACGCATAACGCCCAGATCGCACCAGTTGAGATGGATCTGAACCTGCCGCATGAGTTCTATCTGGCGCGGGGCTTCTGGTGGCCCGATGGTAAACCCGGCGCGGAGCTTCTCAACCGTCAGCAGAACCGGCTGGATCTGGTGAAGTTTGATGTCGCAGCAGGCACACGCACCCTGATGTTCCGCGAAGTCAGCGATCACTGGGTCAATTTGCGCACGCGCCATTTCTATCCCCTGCAGGACGGCAACTTCGTCTGGACTTCCGAGCGCTCCGGCTTTAATCATGTGTACTTTTACGATCACACCGGCGAGCTGATTCGTCAGGTGACGTTTGGTGAATGGACGGTCGATAACATCGAGTCGGTGGATGAAGAAAACGGCGTCGTTTATTTCACAGCGACCAAAGCATCCCCGTTGGAGATGCACCTGTACGCACTGCCACTGATCGGCGGTGAAATCCGCCAACTGACCAGCGACGCCGGAATGCACACCATCTCGCTGAATACGGCCTGCACACAGTTCGTCGATGTCTTCCACAATCTGGAGACACCGCCCACCGTTCACCTGATCGACCTGAATTCGAAGGATATGGTCAGCACACTGCATACACCGTCCGACCCACGACTTGAGACCTTCGAACTGGAACCCCCGGAACTGGTCTCGCTGCCCAATCGTGACGGAGTGACCCTGTACGGTGCGATCTATCGCCCACCGAAATCCTTTGGAGAAGGCCCCTTCCCAACGATCATTCAGGTCTATGGCGGCCCCGGTCCCCAGACCGTCGCCAATAGTTGGACGCTGACGGCGGCGCTTCAGCTTCAGTATCTGCGCCGTCAGGGGTTCCTCGTCTTCCGGCTGGATAATCGCGGCAGTCCCCGCCGGGGCAGCGCCTTCGAAACCGCACTCCATCATCGCATGGGCACCGTCGAGGTAGATGATCAGGTAGATGGCGTTCGCTGGCTGGTACAGCAGGGATTAGCCGACGCGGAACGCGTTGGCATCACTGGCTGGAGCTACGGCGGTTACATGACGCTGATGAGCATGGTCAGAGCACCGGAAGTCTTCCGGGTCGGAGTCGCAGGCGCACCCGTCACGCACTGGGACGGCTACGATACCGCCTACACCGAGCGCTATATGAGCACGCCAGAGGACAATCCCGAGGGCTATACCGATGGCAGTGTCATGGCCCACATCGACGCGCTGGAGGGGAAACTGCTGCTGATACACGGTCTGCTGGACGAAAATGTCCACTTCCGCCACACCGCCCGCCTGCTCAATGCCCTGAACCGCGCCCGCAAGCCCTATGAATTACTGCTGTTCCCGGATGAACGTCACATGCCGCGCCGTCAGGATGACCGGACGTACATGAACGAGCGCATTATCGGCTTCTTCACCGATCATTTGTAAAGATGTATCGACGCTGAACATCCGAATCAAAAACACCCACGCCTTGAGTAACGTGGGTGTTTTTTGTCTGCGTCCAGCAGAGTGTATCAGCTTGCATCACCATCTGCGCGTGGCAGGTTTGGGATTGCACCTTTCAGCGTCAGCAGATCGCGCCAGACCCATGCTGTACCGCCTTCATACTGAACCTGAATCCAGCCCGGTGTCCGACCGATAGCCGTGAACACCGTCTCCGGCGGCACAGAAGCGAGGATCGCTGCTTCAAGGCTCGGTTCCGCACGCACACGGGTATGCTCTGTGGTCAGCGCCGTGAGGGTGTAACCAGCCATACCATCACGGTCAGCCGGTGGCACACCGATTTTGATCGGCATCGTCCCCGGCTGATCCCACGGACGCGGCAGTGCTTCGAACGTCGCGCCAGCCGCCTGAAGTTCACTCAGGATGATCGGCAGTACGCGTCCAGTCACACGGTTGAGGTCGTGGAAAGCAATTACCACACCATCGCCGTAATCATAGGCATTGTACGGGTTGTAAAACTTCCCGACGGACACGGGTTCACCCAGGACATTGGCAATCACCGCTTCATCGAACTCGAATGTGTCCAGGTTCACGCTGGATGGCATCGCCCAGCCGCAGTCATCACTGTTGACATGCCAGTTGTACGTAATAGCCTGCACACCTTCGATATAGGGCAGCGGCTGCGCGCCACCACCGGGCTGCCAGAACATCTTCATCTGCGCGTCATAGATGCCGACGAGTTCCGGGCCAAGTGCTTCGCGAATCGCGGCTTCAGTCCTCAGATACGAAGCAATGATGATCTGGTCACGCGACCCAGCATAAGCCCCCGGTTCTTCCCACAGATGATTGACAATCGCGTGGCCTTCTCGCACTTCACGCTGGATCAGTTCCTCATGGCCCCCAACCGATGCGCCGCCGATCAGAAAGGAAGCATGTGCATTGTACTGTTTGAGCGTATCCAGAATGCCGGGCGTATAAGCCTCAGTCGGGCCATCCTCAAAAGTGAGATAAACCCTGAAAGGCGCATTCGGTTGGGCACTCACAATACTGACAGCAGGTGTACTTATAGCAGGCATCAGAAGACATAGAACTGTAAAAAGGAGTGAAAGGCATTTCAGAATTGGAGAGGGTATCTTATTCATTACAGCGTCCAGAAATGGTATACAGAATACTATTTCTATTAAATCATGCTTATCCGATTTTAACCCCGTACTCAGACGGAAAGTGCCGTTTATCACCCCAATAAGAGTACGCTACGCTGTAACTGTCATTTCTGACTAAAGATATGAGGCGAAATCTGGCAGGAATCACGTAATATTTGCAATGGAGAATTGCACATGTTAAAAATTAGCTAATGTACCCTGTGCATGAAATGACGCCATTTTACATTTAGGAGAAGAGATATGATTCGTTCACGTTTATGGTTATCCCTCTCGCTGATTCTGGCGCTGCTGGCGACCTCGATCAGCCTTGTCGCGGCTCAGGATGAAGCTGCAGGTGGTAAACTGGCAGAGATTATTGCACGCGGTCAGTTGAACTGCGGTGTCAGCGGGAACATCCCCGGCTTCTCGAACCAGAACCCGGACACCGGCGTCTGGGAAGGGCTTGATGCCGACTTCTGCCGCGTTCTGGCAGCCGCCATCTTTGGCCCGGATTACACCGAAGAAAGCGTCAACTTCGTCCCCCTCACCTCTGATGTTCGCTTCACCGAACTTCAGGCCGGTAATGTGGACGTGCTGCACCGCAATACCACCTGGACCCTGACCCGTGACGTGACTCTGGGTTCAGACTTCGGCCCGACGACCTTCTACGATGGTCAGGGCATTCTGGTCCGCATTGCGGACGGCTACACCTCAATGGCGGACATGGAAGGCGTGACCTTCTGCTCCACCAGCGGTACCACCACAGAGAAGAACCTCACCGACGCCTATCGCGCAGCCTTCGGCGCTGATCCGTCGCTCCAGCTCGCCACCACCCCGGATCAGAACGTGGCTGACCTCGAAGGCGGCGCATGCGACGCCCTGACCTCTGACAAGAGCCAGCTCGCCGGCCTGCGCACCACCCTGTCTGACCCGTCTGGCTGGACGATCCTGCCCGACACCCTGTCGAAGGAACCGCTTGGCCCAATGTACGTCGGCGATGACTCCCAGTTCGGCGACATCGTTAACTGGTCTGTCTATGCCACCTTCCAGGCCGAAGAATACGGCGTGAGCAGCGAAAATGTCGAGGAACTGATCGCTGAACAGCAGGCACTGCTGGACGACGATGTAGAAGCCAATGAAGACATCAACCTTGTCCGCTTCCTCGGTCTGTCTGAAGATAACTTCGGTACCGCACTGGGTATCCCGAATTCGTTCGCAGTGGACATCGTCCGTGCTGTCGGTAACTACGGCGAAATCTACGAACGCAATGTCACCCCCCTCGGCATCGACCGTGCTGGCTCGCTGAATGCAGCCTGGACCGATGGTGGTCTGCTGTACTCACCCGCCTGGCGCTAAGCGCTGACTGTCTATCACAAAGGGCGGCTGTTCTCACAGCCGCCCTTTGCAACGGCAGACACAACGCCGCTGAACCACGCAGATTCAACACGATTTTTACAGCCATAAGCGTTACAACCATGATCGTTAGGCATAGATTTTGATCAACGTTATTATTGCAGCAACCTCTCGCTCTCAGATTCCATTCAGTCTGTATTTGTAATATGACCACTACCAACTGGCAGTCACCCTCTCCGCAAAACGGCAGCACCTCAGACTCAGGCCACGAGCGCATTCCGTGGTATCGGGATGTCCGTGTGATCCGTGTTGTGGCTCAGATTGTGTTCGTAATTCTGTTTCTGACCACGACCTACGGCCTTATTACCAACCTGACCCGTAACCTTCAGGCTTCAAACCTGGCACTGGATTTCGGCGTCTACCAGCGCCCGTTTGGCGTCGCCATTTCCGAAGGCATCTCGATTACCGAGAACTGGACATGGACGCGTGACACCAGCACGATTGCGCCCATCCTCTGGGGTGCGGCCCTGCTGCTGCTGCTCTTCCTGATTTACGATGTCTTCCGCACTTACCGGCGAGAAAAACATTTCACCTCGTCGCAGTTGATCTCCGTGCTGGTTATCCTGTTTCTCGGCCTGTTTCTGGTCACTAACCCACCCGGCCAGCTTGAGGTGACACTGGCACAGACCTTCGCCACCTATCTGCGTCCCAGCAGCATTACCCGTGCCTTTATTACAGGGATCACCAACACACTGGCGGCAGTCGCGGCTTCGCTGGTCGCCTGCACAGTACTGGGTATTCTGGCCGGTATCGGGCTGCTTTCCTCCAATTACCTGCTGCGGACGGTGTCGAAGGTCTATGTCGAGATCTTCCGTAACACACCGCTGGTCGTGCAGCTTATTTTCATTTACCGCACGCTGACCCTGCTGCTGCCCGCACCGCGCCAGTCGATCTTCTCACCGGGACAGATCGGACCGCTCACCCTCGAAAACAACCTGTATGTCATCAACGCACGCGGGTTTTATTTCGCACGGCTGGACCCGACAGAGACCAACGGCCTGTTATGGCTGGTGCTGCTGGTGGGCGTCATCGCGACATTTATCGTGCTTCGCCTGCGCCGTCGCCATCAGGATGCGACCGGCCAGCCAGCACGTCCGTGGCTGTTCGGCATCGGGATTATGCTTGCATCATTGGTCATTGGCTGGCTGCTCTCCGGCACACCGTACACGGTCAGTTTTCCCCAACTGCGCGGTCCCAATGTTCAGGACGGGATTGTCTTTTCCACCGGGTTTGTCTCGCTCATCCTCGGCCTGACGCTCTACACAGCAGCGTTCGTCGCCGATATTGTGCGGGCCGGCATTCAGTCCGTCCCCTATGGGCAGATTGAAGCCGCACGCTCGCAGGGATTCAACGGCGGTCAGGTGCTCAGTCTGGTGGTGCTGCCGCAGGCACTCCGCCTGATTATCCCGCCATTAGGCAACCAGTACGTGAATCTGGGCAAAAATTCGAGCCTCGCGCTGGTCGTCGGCTTTGCTGACACCTATCGCATCGGCCAGCTTGCCAACAACGAGAGCGGTCAGGCAGTCCCGATTTTCGTCGGCCTGATGCTCATGTATCTGACTCTCAGTCTTGTGATCTCGGTGCTGACTAATCTCGTCAACAGCGGCACTCGCTTTAAAACCCGCTAGGAAGGCAGACAACGACCCCTATGACTACTCGAAGCCAACCTCAGCAGGACGCGATCTACGTCGCACCCACCCAGATCCCGCAGTCCCGGCGGCCACCGCTCCAGCAAACCGGCATCATTAGCTGGCTGCGCCGCAATCTGTTCAACAGCGTCCTCGACAGCATCATCAGTATCGTGACACTGGTCATCAGCGGATCGCTGCTGGTCAATATCCTGCGCTGGATTATGCTGGAAGCCCAGTGGGAAATCGTATTCCTGAATCTGCGTGTGCTCCATGTCGGCAACCAGTTCCCACAGGAAGCGGTGTGGCGTGCCAAGCTGGCCTTCTTTATTGTCGTATTCCTCGGCATGCTCTCCGTCGGATTATGGGGGCGCTTCAAGCGCACCTTTGCGGCGGTGCTGGTCGCCATTGCCATCGCCATGGTGGTGATCCCGCCGCTGACGCAGACCGTACCAGAGCCGCCCGTTTACACCTATCTCGAACCTGGTTATGACATCCGTCAGGTCAATTTCACCGCGCTGGAAGGACAGGAACTGACCTTTTCGATCCTGCCGCAGACCGATGCCTCGGATTTCGCACTCGCCAATATCAACGGGTACATGGAGAACGATAACCAGCAGGCTAACACCGCCTTCGATAAGTTCACCGGCGCGATTACCGAAGTCACCCTGCTAAGTCAGCGTGACCCCTCGGAATACGATATGAACGTCGCCGTGCAGGTGTGGGACAAGGACGGCAGCCCCATCGCCACATCGGATTTCACCGAAGGCAGCACCGACGATCTGGTTTTCCGCTGGACTGCGCCCTATTCCGGCTGGTTCACCTATACCGCCGTGCTCGATGAAGCCAATCCCGGAGAGGCAGGCATTGCCCTGCTGCGGGTTGATAACCTTGAGATCTATCGCAGCACCATTTCCGGCCAGCAGGAACGTCAGGCGCTGTATGGCCCTCCGCCAGTCGTGGAATGCCGTAACTGCGGTACACAGGCCAATCGTACCGACATGCGCTTCGAAGGCCAGCGCACGCTGCCGCAGTTCTTCAGCCTGCAGGTCGCGCCGCTGTTCCTCGAAACACGCGAGATGTTCTTCATGGGGCTTGCGATTGGCGTCGTCGGTTACTTTATTGGACAGGCCGCTAAGAATAACTGGATCAGGAATCTGCGCATCTCATCACAGGTTGAGCGTGGTGTGGCACTGGTCGCGGCGGCGCTGTTTGGCCTGTATGTCCTCGCGCAGTTCGCGGGATTCAACGGCAGCAGCGCAGGCAGCTCGACGGTTTATCTGCTGATACTGGCGGCCTTATGTGCGGCAGTCATCGTCTATGCGCTGATCCTGCTGTTTAAAGCAGACAGCAAGCAGAAATCAGCCGGTGTCGCGCTGCTGTGGGCGATTTCCTTCCCGGTGATCCTCACCCTGATCAATGGTGTCGCGGGCGTCAGTTCCATGCGCATGATCCCCAGTGACGAGCAGGGTGGCGTACTGCTGACACTGCTGCTGTCGGCAGTGGCGATTGTAGCGTCCTTCCCGATCGGTCTGCTGCTGGCACTCGGGCGTCAGAGCAGGCTTCCGGTCGTGTCGTTCTTCTGCACCCTGTTCATTGAAGTGGTGCGCGGCGTTCCACTGATCACCCTGCTGTTCATGGGACGCCTGATCCTGCCGTTCTTCGGGGCCGGCATGCAGAACGTCGATCTGCTGATCCGTATCATGGTCGTGCTGACACTTTTCACCAGTGCTTATCTGGCAGAAGTCATTCGCGGCGGCCTTCAGACCATCCCACGTGGACAGTTCGAGGCGGCGCACGCCCTCGGCCTGAATGACTTCTGGACCAACGGGCTGATTATCATCCCGCAGGCGCTGCGACTCGTCGTCCCGGCCATCATGGGACAGGCCGTCAGTCTGTTTAAGGATACATCGCTGGTCTATATCATCGGCCTTTATGAACTGGTTGGCACGATGGGCCAGCTTCTCGGCGACACTCAGACCGGCTACGTCATGTTCCCACGTGAAGGCTATCTGTTCGTCGGATTCGTGTTCTTCGTGTTCAGCTACATCATGGCGGAAGCCAGCCGCAGTATCGAGAAAACCGGCTCCGGCGCGATCCGTCGTGAAACCGTCTGATACAGCGACCTGATAAATCTGTTTAACAATTTTCCGGCGTACAATCTGTGATACGCCATACATGCATTGTAAGGAGCAGGCCATTTCCATGACCGAATATCTTGAACCCAGAACCATTGGTGATCCAATCATCACCTGCCAGAATGTCAACAAGTGGTTCGGTGATTTTCATGTCCTCAAGGACATCAACATGCAGGTAGGCGAACGCGAGGTGCTGGTGATCATCGGGCCGTCAGGCTCCGGTAAATCCACCCTCATCCGCTGCCTGAACCGCCTTGAAGAACATCAGGAAGGCGACATCATCATCGACGGCATCCGCATGAGCAACGACCTGCGCAATATCAGCGCCATCCGCCGCGAAATCGGGATGGTCTTCCAGCAGTTCAACCTGTTCCCGCATCTGACCGTGCTGCAAAATGTCACGCTGGCGCAGCGTTATGTGCGCCGCCGCCCCAAAAAGGAAGCAGATGAAGTCGCACTGCGCCTGCTGGAGCGTGTCGGCATTGTCGAGCAGGCCAACAAGTATCCCGGCCAGCTTTCCGGTGGACAGCAGCAGCGTGTCGCGATTGCAAGGGCGCTTGCCATGCAGCCCAAGATCATGCTTTTCGACGAGCCGACTTCAGCACTCGACCCGGAGATGATCAAGGAAGTGCTGGACGTAATGAAAGAACTGGCCCTCAGCGGGATGACCATGTGCGTCGTCACGCACGAAATGGGCTTTGCGCGTGAAGTCGCCGACCGCGTGATCTTCATGGACGGTGGACGCGTGGTCGAGATCGGCACGCCAGAGCACTTCTTCGAGAATCCGCAGCACGAGCGTACACAACTCTTCCTCTCGCAGATCCTCTGAGTCGCCTTGTATCTGTATTTAAAAGACGCCTGTATCGGTTTGATGCAGGCGTCTTTTGATAAAGTTATCGTTGCTTAAGGTTCAAAAGGCGGTGTAAACACCAGTGTTTCGAGCATGAAGCGGGTCAGGGTATCCAGCGGAGCACTGTAGCCCGGTGCGGCAGTCGCAGCCACATGCACATAGCCGTCTCTTAGCCCAAGCTCAATCACGTAATAGATTGTCTCTGCTTCGTCATCAAACCACACGAAGCGCTGCGCAGTCCAGCCCTGTATGGTGACAGTCTCGAAGTCAGTCAGCACCTCAGGATCGAGATCCATCAGGCTGATAAACTGCTGCACCGCTTGATCGAGCGTGATATCACCCTCGGCCTGAAGCTGGCGGCTGATGATATGGGAATCGAGCCACCCGATCGAGATCATCTTCTGATGTGGGGCAAGCCCGGAACGCTGCGTAAAACCGGCGTGCACACCCCTTCTCGATGCAATAACGCTGCTGTCTGATCCGAGGATCAGCACCATCCCACCATCAAGCGGATCATCATCCGGGACGATCATGCTCCAGGCTTCAGGGACCTCTAACGCCAGCACCTCACCCACCCCAAACAAGAGTTCAATCATCTCCGGGATCGGGTCGCAGCCAAAGCTGGTCACATCGAGCTGATCGTTGACATCCCCCAGCAGTGCCGTCGCGGTGCTTTGCTGTCCGTCATCAAAGGCCGCCTGTGCTTCATCGAGCAGACTTTGCACAGCAGTCAGATCGAAATCGCAGGGTTCCGTGCGGGTCAGATCTTCGGTCTGTGCAGAAGCCATCATTACTGTCGATAAAAACACAGCCGTCATCAAAAGAACGGGTAAAGCCATTCGCCTGAAATTCATCTCTCTCCTTCCCAGAACTGTCCTGAACAGCTTCTAAATCAGACAGTATCAGGAGGACGCAGCCGTGCCGCACCCTCCGTCATCACCTCGATCTTCAGGGTGCAGTAGCGGTTGGTAAAGCAGAACCGGATGTGGACGAACCCGGCGCAGATGAACCTGAGACCGGCGCGGTGTAATCGAGGGTATCGACCACGGCGCGTGTCACGGCATCCACCTCATCAAGCGGTTCTCCGAGACCGATGATAATCGCATAGGTGGTCCCGCGTGAGAGTTCCACCACATAAGCGGTGGCATTGGTCCCATCCACCGACACACGGAAGTTCTGTGCACGCCAGTCCTTGACGGTCAGCGGCACGGGTTCGGTAGTCATGGCCTCGCTCGAACCGTCAAAGCTTGACATCAGGCTCAGGACCACATTGTCGAGGTTGATCTCACCTTCAACCCGTGCCAGTCCACTGATCGCATCCGGCCCCGCCCACAGCACACCGATCACGGTCTGGCCTTCGCTCAGGTTCGGGCTTGAAGTTGATGTGCGGTCAATCGCATCGGTCGATGTCCCCATGATAAAGGTCAGACTGCTGTCAGAGGCATCAACATCCTGAGGGTCGGTCGCCCAGCCTTCCGGGACACCGATCGTCAACACACCCCCGACTGAGGTTTCGATCAGATCGGGCACCGGCTGGCACTCAGCCCGTACTGCATCGACCTCAGCACGGGCTTCCTTCAGCAGCGCGACAGCCGCTTCGACATCACCAGATGCAAAGGTCGTCTCTGCCTCATCCAGCAGCGCCCGCACCGCACCCAGATCAAACGCACAGGCGTCAGTCTCAGCATCAGTGCTCGTATCCAGTTCGATGATGGCCGTCGCCTCAATCGTCGTGCCCGGTTCATCGGTCACGGCGGGTTCTTCAGTTTCGCTCGGCTCTTCAGTGACATCAGCCGTCACGTCTGGCGTCGGCTCGGCTGTCGGTTCCTCGGTCTGAGCCAGCACCGGCAGTGCTGTCCATGCCGTCAGGATGACGACCACCACCCATAACGCCAGTATCCCATGTAATCTTCGATGGTTCATGCAGGTTCCTTTCATCAAAGGCCAATTCCAAATTCACTGTACAGACGATTTCATCGCGTGGCAAGTTCCCGACATCCAGCAAAACAGCCATTGCTGCGCTTCGCAAAGTGCGCTGTGACAGCCCGATTTCATCCCCGGTAAGATCCGGCACAAATAGTTATACGTTTATGCTGTACTTTTGGTAAAATAACGCCATAGTGTGAGAGTGGGAACAGGAGTCTCTCGATGGCAAAAATTGGTTTATTTTATGGAAGCAATACCGGCAACACTGAATTTGTTGCCTATCAGATCAAGGAAGAATTCGACAAGATTGATGCCAGCCTGGTCGACGTCCACAATATCGGTGCGACCTCACCGGATCAGATTCTGAAATACAGTTACCTGATCTTCGGCATCCCGACATGGAATACCGGCGAACTTCAGGACGACTGGGCTGCCTTCTGGCCGAATCTCGGCAGCATGGATTTCAAGGGCAAGAAAGTCGCGATCTTCGGCCTCGGCGATCAGAACGGCTACGGCTTCAACTTCCTCGACGCCGCCGGGATGCTGGCCGATGAAGTGCTGAAGCAGGGCGGCGAAGTCCTCGGCCTGTGGGAAACCCAGAGCTATGAATTTGCCGAGTCCAAATATAACATTGAAGATCACTTCCTCGGTCTGGGTGTCGATCAGGACGGTCAGGCGACGATGACTCCCCCGCGCATCCAGAAGTGGATCAAGCGCGTGAAGTTCGAATTCGGCATCTGAGCCGGACTTCGCACCATCTGAAACACGACCGAAACACACAGGGGATAGCCGTCAGCCATCCCCTGTGTTTGTTGTATCCTGTATCGCGTCGATATAATTCACGCTAGTCGAAGCGTTCTTCGATCCACGGGGCGAGCTTCTCGTAATTCGGCACGGCCCCACCTGCCCCCGCAAGGATATACTCGCGGTCGATCACCAGCGTATCGAACTGACCGCCGCGCAGCAGAATGATCGGCGCGTAACGTGCCATGTCGATCAGGTTCAGATCGGTCTCCGTATAGCGGTTGATGACACTGATCGCTGCGCCCCAGTTCAGCGGATTCACCAGCTTGCCCGCCAGTGCGGAAATCACCTGCTGCTGGCGTCCGGCCCGTTGATAATCATCATCGGCGTGACGAGTGCGGGCATACATCAGGGCGCGTTCACCATCCATATTCTGCGTCCCCGGCTCAAAGGTGACCACCATCGTGCCGCCGTTCGCCGTCGGATAGTAGTAATCGGTGATCATCTTGGGCACGTCGATGGTCACACCACCCACTGCATCGATCAGCGCGACAAACGCCTGAAAATTCAGTTTCACGTAGCGGTCAGGCTGAAGTCCAAAGCTGTCCGCAATCGACTGTTGAAGCAGCGGCACTCCCCGCCCAGCCGCTTCCTGCTCTCCAAGCACGTTGATGGTATTGATACGCTGCGATCCGTAATTCGGCACACGGATGAACAGGTCTCGCGGGATCGACAGCAGGCTGGCACGCAGTCCACGCGGCTGAATCCCCACAATCATGATCGTATCGGTACGAGTGGCATAATTTTCACCGGGGCGTGCATCCAGCCCCAGCACCAGCAGATCCAGCGGCGGCGGCGGTAGCAGAATGTAGAACAGTAAGGTGCCCAGCGTGCAGAATGTGAACAGGGCGAAAGTCACAATGCCTACCAGAATCACATTCGACAGGCATCCATTGCGCTGCCCGAACTGTTTCGCAGACATCGGCTGGATGCCGCGCCTGGCTTGCGGTACAGGCTGAAAAGTCACAGGGTCCTCTTTCAACCGTGCGGTCGGTGGCGAATCAACGGCCAAAACACGGCATTATAGCACACCCCACCTCGTCGTTTGGAGCATAAAACAGGAGAAACACAGCGTCAGTTGCCGTGTTTCTCCTGTGATTAGAGCATTGAACAGGCTGGACAGATTGCCTGTCTCCAGCCTGTAAGAGCGGCATCCCTGCCGCCCTCAACGCTATTCTTCCTCAGTTCACAGATCAGAGGACCTTCTTCACGTTCAGCATACCCGGATGTTCGCGGTTGGCCGCCTCGATCGCTTCCTGCGAACCAAGCACAACAATTCGTGCGGCTTCGTTCAGCTTCTCCAGCACCTGACCGAACTTACGGAAGTCATCCGCCGTCGTCATCAGGATCGAGTCACGGATCTCCTGACGACGCTCATCACTCATACCGACGAAATAGCGCAGCATCTGTGAATAGCCTTTGGCATCGGGTAGCTGATAGCCATCCACGTCCGAGATCGCGCCGATGATCGACTTGGTCAGCTCAGCATCATTCAGTTCCAGCTTTTGCAGATAGCCCGCTGCGCCGTCGTAGTAGTCCAGCGTGCCGAGCAGGTTCGGGTCACGGTACGACAGATAGCTGAAGACCCCGCTGTACGGGTCGAAGCTGGCGAAACCGCCATAAGCACCGCCCATCATACGCACCTTTTCCCACAGCCAGTCCGTCCCCAGCCAGCGCGGGACGACATAGGCGCTGCCATTCAGCTCATAGCCGAGTTCATACAGGTTCGCACCCTTGCCCACGTAGTTAACCTGCGCCGGGATCGTCAGGCCTTCATTCGCCGTATCAAAGGTCGGAGTCCACACCGTCAGTTCACCACTGCCTTCCGGCAGAGCAGCGACAAAATCCGCTAACTGCGGCTTCACCTGTGCCCAGTTTTCGCCATCGACTGTGACATTCACCACCAGATTGGCGCGGTTCAGCAGATGATCGCGGATCGCTTCAAGGCTGGCACGCACACTGTCCCAGTCATTTTCGATCTGGGTCAGCAGATTACGCAGGAAGAACAGGTTCTCAAGCCCACTCATCTGTTCACTCAGCCATCCCGACCGGCTCAGACCAGCATTCAGACGCCGTGCCACCACCTGATGTCCACCGGGAATTAGACCTGCTTCACGACCAGCCTTGAACTTCAGCACGATCTGGCGGAAGCGCTCCTTGTCATCGAAGCGGGTGATAGTCAGCATCTCGGTCAGGATCGTTAGCAGATCATCCACGCGGTCGATAACGGCTTTACCGCGCAGGATAAAGTGCGCCGTGAGATCCTGCCGGTCAACCGTCTCGGAGAAGAATGTCGTCGGCCCGATTCCACCCGTCCGGCTGCCGATGCGCTGCAAAAGCTGCACAAAGCTGTCCTTCTCCGTGCCCATCTCCAGCAGCGCCCGCCCGAACAGCCCCATATACGGCAGCAGTGCCTGCGGGACTGACTTCAGGTTGAACGCCAGATCAAGGTACAGGATGCCGTTGGTAAACAGGTCATGGTACAGCACCCGCGTCCCGTTGAGGTCAACGATCTCGTTCGGGACAACCTTCACAAACGGTTCGAGATCATCAAGGGTGAGCGTCGGCAGTGTCGCCAGTACGTCCGGTGAGTTGGGTGTTTCCTGTAACTGGCGCAGGCGCTCGGTATCCGTGACGATCTGCTCAAGTTCATCCGGGCCGAGTTTACCCTGCACCGCATCCAGCCGTGCGCGTTCCTCTTCTTCAAACTGCTGATTGACCGTCGGATCGGGTTCCAGCACCACAATCGAGCGGTGATTATTCTCCAGCAGGTATTCCTCGATCAGACCTTCGAAGACGCGCTCACCCGATGCGACCTTGTCCTTCACCGTTTGCAGGGCTGCCTCATAACGCAGGGCCTCGATCGGATCGCCGCCGTACAGCCAGCTCGACAGCACATCGAACATCATGGCGAGGCCGCGTGGGAAGCCGCCCGTGTTGTATTCACGCATACTGAATTCGATCGTATTCAGTGACGCCTCGACTGCTGCGGGATCGATGCCTTCAGTCGCAAGCTTGCGCAGGGTGTCCATAATCACCTGCTCCACCTGATCGACGTTGGCCGGGTCCATCCCCTTCAGACCGGTGCTGAAGTTGAGCTGGCGCAGGTCATCAATCCCGCCGCCGACGGTATCTTCGCCCAGCCCGGAATCGATCAGTGCCTTCTTAAGCGGAGAAGCCGGTGTCCCCAGCAGGATATGCGACAGCACATGCAGCTCAAGCTCGCGCACCGGGTCCTTGATTTCACCCAGCAGCCAGCTCAGCGTCATCATCCCTTTCTCATCGTCATCCTCGCCGGCGTCATATTTCTCGACATGACGGCGCGGGGCGTCAAACAGCGGCTGGAGGTCGATCTCGCTGTCGATGTCATCATCACGGCGCTCGAACGGGGCCAGCACCTCGTCAATCAGCTTCAGACGTGTTTCGAGATCATCATCGCCGTAGAAGTAAAAACGCGCATTCGACGGGTGATAGTACTTGTCGTGGAAGCTGCGGAAGTCCTCATACGTCAGGTTCGGGATCTCACGTGGATCGCCACCGGAGTCATGACCGTAAATCGTATCAGGATACAGTGCCTGCTGCGTCACACGGCCCAGCAGCCCTTCCGGGGAGGAGTAAGCGCCCTTCATCTCATTGAAGACCACGCCCTTATAATCGAGCGGCGCATCCGCGCTGGTGAGTTCGTAATGCCAGCCTTCCTGCTGAAGCGTCTCCGGCGTGATCACCGGGAAGAAGACCGCATCCAGATACACATCCACAAGATTGTAGAAGTCGCGGGTATTGGTACTCGCCACCGGATACACCGTCTTGTCTGGAAAGGTCATCGCGTTGATAAAGGTCGCCAGCGATCCCTTGATCAGCTCGATAAACGGCTCCTTGACCGGATATTTCTTTGAACCGCACAGCACAGAATGCTCCATGATATGCGGCAGGCCGGTCGAGTCACTCGGCGGAGTCGTGAACGTCACACCGAAGACCTTGTTTTCATCCTGATTCTGGACAGAGAGAAGCTGTGCGCCGGTGCGGGTGTGTACGTATAAGCGGGCATGGCTGTTGATCTCCGGGATTTCATCCTCACGGACCAGCTCAAACCCGTGCATCGTTTCACCAATCTGCATTGTGCTATCCGACATCATGCCGACCTTTCTAAAAAATTTAAATGATGGCCTAGTCTACCACGATTCACTACAAAGTCCCTCATGAATCAGGTAATCGTCTGACTCAATCCCAAAACAAAACAGAGACGAACGGACTCGCCTCTGCTTTGTAAGGTTATAGCTGGATTTTGCAGAGTGGAGAGGCTTTACTGACGCCTCTCCACCCCTGTGTCTTTCGGATCAGACGATAACCGCTTTCGGTCTTACGGAAGCGGCAGCGTCCGCGTATCGCTGAACGCCGCGCTGACTTCCACACCTTCGCGGACCAGGCTGGCGTCATCGACAAGCATCTTGCCGGACTGCTTGCTGAACTTGATCATGAACTTCACGTTCTTCACAGAGCCAGCAACATCCAGTGTACCGCTGAACGCCTGATAGTCGGTCGTGGCGACAAACGGAACACTCAGCTTGTCCTTGCCATTACCGTTCTGACCAGCAGTCGGTTCGTTGTACTTCACCTTGACCAGCAGGCTGCCCGCGTTGTTCTGTGTGGTGTTCACATAAACACTGGCAGTCAGCGTGTCACCAGCAGTCAGCGCCACATTGGTATTATCCAGCGGCTTCTGAACCAGCTTGGAGTTTTCACCCGGCTTGCCCTTGAACAGGAAGTACGCCTCACCGTTGTACGCCTTGGGATTCTCAGGCTTGTTAACCTTACGCTTCTCGCCTGAACCGTTCTTGATTTCCCAGAAGTCCGGGGTCTTGGGTTCAGTGGATGCGATTTCGAAACCGCCGTTGACCAGCAGCTCGAGGTCACCCGTGTTCACCTTGAAGCTGAACGGTGCGTTTGAGGCTTCTGTCAGGCCGTCAGCCACCACAGTCCAACTGTAGGAGCCATCGGTCAGCAGCGCCTGAACCGACGCATCGACGCTCAGGGTACAGGTACCAGCGGCGCAGGCAATCGCATCGCTGTCGGCGGCTGCCGTGCCGGTCGCCACCAGAACTTCACCGATCTGACGCGGGTTGTTCGAGGTGCGGAACAGGTAGAAGGTGTACGAAGTTGCGTTGACCGATTCAGTCCACGTAACCTGAGTCACAGTGGCCGCGTCGGTGACGATTGCATTGTTCGCCGGGCTGACGAGTTCGAAGCTGCCCGGAGCGACAACATCAACAGAGATCACCTGAGCCTTACCGGCTGCGGTGCTGTTGTGATGATGCAGCAGCAGCAGGTCCGGGATTTTCTCGACCTTCACATTGGAGAAGTCATAGTCGAATTCGATCACAGCGCCGTTGAGGTCAACGAACATCGGAATGCCTGCCGCGCCGCCAGTGAAGTCGAAAGCAGGTGCTGCCGGGTTGTACTTCAGCGGCAGTGATGCACTACCGATCGAGTCCGCGACGAACGATTCGTCAGTTGCCGGATCAGCATAGCGGCGAGCATAGCTTTCCACCCAGTAGTTGAAGCGTGTACCTGATCCCAGTTCATCGCTGAAGAATTTCGTCGGGACCGGTATCACAAGCACATTGTTGTTGAACAGGTAGCTCGGGAACAGATCACCACGCAACTCATTGATCAAGTCCGAGAAGGTGTATATTGCCCCCGCAGGACCGAAGGAACCATTCACATCAACGAGCTTGACCGTGAAAATATCACGGTAATTTTCAGCTAACACGGCCTCAACAAAGGTATTAAAGAAGATAAAATCTTCCTGACCGTCGCGGTCGAAGTCGACATAAATATCGAATTCGACATCTGATAGTGTGGCCCACTCACCATGCGTCGCGATACCGAAGTAGGTGTACTCACCAGGGGCAGGAGGATTGCCACCGGATGGTGGGTAGAAACCAAGGTAGTCACTGGCAACACCGATATATGCCAGATCGGCCATATCAGGTGCATCACCGGCTTCATTCGGGCTGGTCGCAGCCAGTTCGAACAGGGAGACAAATCCAAACAGGTCTGCCTGATTCTCCAAATCATCCGGGAATGTCCCAGTCTTGACCTCGGTACCAGTGAGTTCAATTGTGGCAGTACCCGTAGCGCCTTCAATTCCTGTCAGCGCACCCGACATGGCACCCACCAACTGCGGCGCACCGTACAGGCTGACACGCAGCGGGACACCGGTGCTCGGAGTCAGGACCAGCCAGCCGCTTTCTTCTGTCAGACGATGGCGGAGGAGGGTGCTCATGGTAGGATCGCTGTTCGTATATGCACCCGGGACATTCGGGTTACCGCTCAGGGTAACGGTCACAGTGGCGGTGCCACCTGCCGGGACATTGACCGATGCCGGGCTGACACTCAGCGCCACGCCGGTTGCATCCGTACCCTGCTGGATCGAAGTCGCATAGGTAACCGCAGTTGCGCTCTTATTTTCGATGGTCACAGTGCGGCTCTGGTTCAGTGTCTCACCGGCCAGCACTTCCGGAGCACCGAAGGAAACACTGACACCCGCCTTGTTGAGCGTGTTGTAAGCGATCACGTTGTTGTTGAAGGCGTCTCCCAGATCCACACGGCCACTACCTACGCGCTGTGGGCCATACAGATCAGAACCAAGAACCACATCGTGATTGGCGGTATTGAGAAGCAGGGCCTTCAGGTCAGCCACCGGCCATGACGGATACTTTTCACGCAGCAGCGCCATCGAACCGGCGATGTGCGGAGAAGCCATCGACGTACCACCGATATTGTAGGTGTACTGTCCAGTCCCCGAACCTGCGGACAGGATCGTGTTACCCGGAGCAGCGATATCGGGCTTGATGCTGTTGGGATTATCACCCACCGGACCACGCGATGAGAAGTCGGAGAGTGTGTCGCCTTCTTCTGTAAGGAATGCGCCGAAACGCCAGTCCAGTGTCGCGGTATTGGTACCATCGGCTGAAGCACGCAGGGCTTCACCGGCGCTAAAGCCAACGTGTACGGTCGGGATGTTATAGGCAGGGTTATTGGCCTCAGCCATGGTAATCGGCACTTCAGGATTTCCACTGGATGCCACATTCGCCACGATCACACCGGCGGCACCAGCGGCAAAAGCATTATCCTGCTTGACCGCGAAGTCGCAGCTCCCACGGTCGATCAGCGCGATATTGCCCGCGACAAAGGTGGCAAAATCTGCTGGGGTACAGCCGTTGGGATTAGGCGAGGGGCGCTGCATCACCGCAGTTACCGGGTCATGGATGAACGGGCTGGAGGCACCATAGGCCGCCGGATAGATTGTGCTGGTGTCATCATTACGGACACCGCGAGCCTGATTACCCGGATCGACCGACGACGCGACCGCAATCGCTTCATTGGCTGCACCCGGTGAACCGGTCACATAGAAGAAGTCATACTGATTACCAGCCGAGGTGACGACAATCGTACCAGCGGCAGTTGCGTTGGCAATCGCGGTATTTTCCACGTCCGCCGGATTCGCGGTACCGTACGGCGAACCGAGCGACATATTGATCACATCAGCGACATGACCACCCGCACCAGAAACGGCGTCGTCAATGGCCTGAACGATGATCGAGGTTGCAGTCGAACCGTCGCAGCCGAACACACGGAAAGCCAGCAGTGCGGCTTCAGGGGCAACACCCGGCCCGATACGGAAACTGGGTGTCCAGTTCGGGAAGCCGGTGAAGATCGTGTTGTTGAACGGTCCGGCATAGGTTGCACCAGCACTGGTCACACCCCAGCCAGCAGCGGTGCCTGCGACATGCGTACCATGACCACCACCGTCTTCAATCGAGCAGTCGATTGGGTCGGGATCAGGAGCCGGTGTTGTCAGCCCCGGTGTGGCGGCGTCATAGGCATCACCGACATAGTCAGTACCACC
>JAEZAF010000201.1 GCA_023430545.1 Chloroflexota bacterium | reverse complement strand
CCCTTTCCCCCACTCGCTACCGACGGGAAGAGCATCCGTCGTTCGCTCCGAGGGAAAGGGAGAAAAACAGGTCGCGGAAGAAGTAAAGTCCTCACCCGTCAACGGGGGAGGATTTAGGTGGGGGTTCTACCGTGCCGGTTAGAGAATATAGACTTTCGCGCTTAACTTCATGCGTATGCGCTGAAGCACGTCCCTGCAGAATGCACATATGATGTCCGGGGGTTGATAAGACTAAATCCTCACCCTTGTAAAGATAGGGGAGTGGCTGCCCGATTCTTTATGTCCGGTAAGTGCTATGCACCCTGTGCGGCGTGTGCGGGTGTGGGGCTGAGGGCGGCGGGAGTCATCACGCGGAAGAAGGGAAGCAGGAGCAGCGCGGTCATCAGGGCGCAGATGGCGAAGGCCGCCGGGATGCTGATCTGCTCGGCGATGAAACCCGCCAGTGCCGCGCCCACTGGCAGCGATCCGTAACCGAACAGGCGGAAGACTCCGGCAGTTTTACCCTGCATGTCGTCCGGCACCATCTGCTGACGGATGGAAGAGACGACGATGCTCCACATCGCGCCGCCGATGCCACCGAGTACCGCTGCCGCGCCGATGGCCCAGGCATTGGCGGTCATGGCGGGAATCCACAGCATGAGGAATGTCCCGATGATGTCCGCGCCGATGGCCCAGCGCCGCCCGAAGCGCTCAACGAACGGCACCGCGACCACCGTCCCGGCTACGCCGCCGATGCCGATGCTGGTCAGCATCAGACCGTACCCGAACTCCGACAGTCCGCCCGGCCCCGGCGTGACGACGTACAGCACCATGACCGCCGCCCATGCGCTCCAGCCGATGTTCATCACCGCGACGATCACCGCCAGCGTGCGCAGCAGGGCACTGTCCCAGACATAACGCAGGCCGGACATCAGATCACGGAGCAGCGGCGGGCGGTGGGTCGCGGCGGCGGGGCGGTAGCTGCCTGCCATCAGCATCAGGGCGACCGCTGCCGCCAGATACAGCCCGGAGCTGGTCGCGAAGGCCAACCCGAGACTCAAAAAGGCCAGCGCTCCACCGAGCGGCGGCCCGATGAACTCATTGGTGACGGTGATCGCCCCGACCAACCGCGCATTCGCCAGTTCCAGTTTGTCGCTGGATACGATCGACGGCAGGATTGAGGCGCTGGCGGTGTCGGCTAATGTCTCCGCGATGCCAAGCAGCAGGGCGACCGCATACAGCAGCGGAATCGAAAGGCTGTCTGAGGCAATCGTCAGGGCCAGCAGTCCTAACACGGTCACCCGCGACAGATTGGCCGTGATCATCACCCGGCGGCGGTCGGCACGGTCGGCGATTACACCGGCGAACAGCGCGAAAAACAGCCACGGCAGCCGCACGGCGAAGGCGACTCCCGCCACCAGACTCGGTGAGTCGGTGAGGTGCGCGGCCAGCAGCGGCAGCCCCAGTTTGAAGATGCCATCGGCCAGATTCGCCAGCGCGGTAGCCGTCCACAGCATCCAGAAGGCACTCGATTTGAGACGTGTAAGCACCATGTCGATCACCAGACTTGTTGTAAGCCTCTATTTAAAGGATAATGCTTACACACTATAGCTGGAATCCTGTAAGGAGTCAAATAAATATGAATGCTTACAGTGAGGCGCTGGCACAGTTGGTTGAGGACTTCATCAACACGCATGACCTGTTTCTGGATGAACCGGAGCATCTGCAACGTCCGGCGGATCTTGTGCGTTTTCTGGGTCAACATGATGTGACAGTCGATGACAGCGTCACGCAGGATGATCTGGAAGCGGTACGCGGCCTGCGCGAAACCCTGCGGATGATCTGGAATGCGCCGGATGCTTCGGACTCACAGCAGCGGCTGAACGGACTGCTGGAGTCCGCACCTGTCACACTGAGTCTGGAAGATGCCAGCGACGATGCCGTCACGCTGCAATTCACACCGGATGCTGAGGCGGCTGTCGTCGATCGTCTGGCGGTGCTGTGCGCGGTGGGGCTGGTCGGGGTGATTCAGCAGCACGGCATCGACCGGATGCGGGCGTGTGCGTCTGCGCCGTGCCGGGATGTGTTCATCGACACGTCGCGGAACAAGACACGCCGTTTCTGCTCCGACCGATGCGCGAATCGCTATAACGTGGCGGCGTTCCGGGAACGGAAGCGGTAGAGTGCATTCGAAAATTCAGAAAGCGTCTCTGGATCTATGGGAACACCGGACAGGGCGCCATTGCAAGCAATGCGGCCCTGTCCCATATGCACCAAGTTAAGCCATGAAAGCCACTATTCTCTAAGCGGTACGATAGACCCCCACCTAAATCTCTCCCCGGCGCAACGAGTTGCACTGACAGGGGAGGACTTTTACAGCTTCGGTGATCTGTTTTTCTCCCTCTGAGCGGACGAGAGATGCTCTTCCCGTTGTCTGCGGGATAGGGGGTTTTTCGGCCTCAAAATTGCTTATCTTGGTACACATGCGGACAGGGCCGGTGTTATGCGCAGTAGGGGTATAATCGACAAAACGACAAAAGAGTATACCTCATGCCTGGCCCCATCGAGAACGCGATCCGAGAAGAAATTATCAAGCGGCATCTGGCGGGTGAAAGCTTACGCAGCATCAGTGCTGAAATGGACATGTCGTATGAAACGGTCAAAAAGCTGTGGCGACATTGGGTGAAACGAGGACGTGTCGAACCGAATTATGAAGCAGCCAAGCGACGTGGCACGCGCCGCTATGAGCAGAGCTATGCCACAGCGGTGCAGCTCAAACGTGAGCATCCACGTTGGGGAGCAGCGCTCATTCGGTTAAGGCTGGAAGCCATGGCGATACCGCCCTTGCCAAGTGTGCGCACACTGCAACGCTGGTTTCAGGCAGAGGGCGTGCACCGCAGTGCACAGCTCAGGCAGCAGCGGGTGGTGAAGGTTCAACGGGGGCAGGAGGTTCATCACGTCTGGGCGGTGGATGCGAAAGAGGGGATGCGACTACAGGATGGGAGTTGGGCGAGTTGGTTGGTGGTCACGGATGAGGCAAGTGGGGCTGTCCTTCAGACAGAAGTTTTTCCCCCTACGCTACTGGACGAAGATTGCGGCTAGTGCAGTTCAGGCGACCCTGCGGCAGGCTTTCGCCACGTGGGGGTTGCCACAGCACATCCGCTTTGACAACGGCAAGCCTTGGGGCAACCCTTCCAGCAAAGTGCCCACGGCGTTGGCGTTGTGGCTGGTGGGTTTGAAGGTTCAGCCGCTCTTTGGTCGCCCTCGACAAAGCACGGATAATGCGGTTGTCGAACGGTGTCACGGGGTGCTGGAGGCTTGGGTTGAACCGCAATCCTGCCCGACCCTTCAGCACCTCCGCCAGCGGCTGAACGACTTCGTCTGCCTCCAGCGCGAAGGTTATCCCAGTGCGCAGCAATCCCGCCTCCAGCGCTTTCCAGATTTAGTCCGCAATCCTCGTGTCTATCGGCCTGACCAAGAGGAACACATCTGGGATTTGCAGCAGGTGCTTCACGATGTGGCTCGCTTTACCTTTATCCGCACTGTCGAGAAAAACGGACGGATCACCCTCATGACGCACGAGTACACCTTAGGACGGGCCTGGTCTTCCCAGCGGGTGACCGCTCAACTTGATCCGGTCAGTATCCATTGGGTCATTAAGAACCGCCATGGTGAAGCGATCGCTCAGATTCCCGCCTTGCAATTCAGCTATGCGCTCATCGCCACCTTGTCCTTAACTCACCAGTATTTCAAGGCCAATCTCGCTGGCGCTTCTCGTGAGGTACAACCCTATGGCGCATAACACAGGCCCTGTCCCTACGTCTGGGGGTGTGCGAATCGTCAGGCGCAATTCTGCGCTCAATGGACTGATTGGCCTTGTAAACGGGGCGGCTGTGAATTAAAATAAGGGTAATAGAGTCAGTTTTCCTGGAAAACATTTAGACTCCCACAGAGGTTGTTGTCAGTAGGCCAATCCTGGGCCTTGCGCGGCAGGAACTCCGAACCGTGTCAGGACCTGACGGTAGCAGCACTAAGGAGCTAACCCTGGGTGCCGCAAGTAAACCCAGGCTTGGCTCACTGGCAGCAACCTTTGTTGCTTTGCAAGCTACAAGCTAACAGCTACAAACTAATAGCTAATAGCACCTTCACGTAGGGCAATCACTTCAAAATTTTTGCAAAGGCCTCAGAACATCATAAAGGACTTGCAGGGACAACGCAGGCGTTGTCCGCCTGCTGGACAGGGCAGGCCCTGTCCCTATATAACTGTTCTGACCTGTAACAACCCGATCATGGATTTAAAGCGATTACCCTGATCTTCACGAAATCCATTGGTCATCGGCGCGTGTTCCGGTTACGATGGATTTTTTGATTCCAGCCGAAAGGCAAATGCGATGCAGCTTCATCATCTTCACCAATGGAACCTGACACCTAAAGATGCGATTGCACTCCAGCGCGAACTGGTGACGCAGGTTGTGTATGATCGTCCGCTGCCACTGGAGTCCGTGCGGTTGGTGGCTGGGGTGGATGTCAGCGTTAAAAACAATGAGTCGCAGGCGGCGGTGGTCATCCTGCGCTATCCGGAGCTTGAGGTGATTGAGACGGTGCTGGCGCGTCAACCGACGCCGTTCCCGTATATCTCCGGCCTGCTGAGCTTCCGCGAAGGTCCGGCGCTGGTGGAGGCCTTCGAGCGGCTGCAAACCGTGCCGGATGTCTTCATCTTCGACGGGATGGGGCGAGCGCATCCCCGACGGATGGGCATCGCGGCGCACATGGGGCTGTGGCTGGATAAGCCGACCATCGGCTGCGGCAAAACGCATCTGATCGGCAAGTATGCCGAGCCAGACACGGTCCGAGGGGCATATTCGCCAATGGTCGATCGCGGTGAGACGATCGGTGTCGTGCTGCGGACGAAAGACAAGGTCAAGCCGGTGTTTATCTCATCGGGCAATCTGATCGACCTTGACTCGGCGGTTCAGATCACGCTGGCCTGCACCACGCGCTACCGTCTGCCAGAACCGATCCGCGCGGCGCATAATGCGGCGGGGAAATTTGAGTAGGGGATGGCCTGCGCGGTGGTGTGAGGTTTCGGGCGGGATTCAATGCTGCCCCATATGCACCAAGTTAAGGATTTGCAAGGCGATAAAGCCCCCATCCTAAATCCTTCCCCCACTCGGCAAATCTTCGATTTGCTTTCCGAGGGAAGGACTTTTTTGTGTATGAGTAGGTTGTTTCCCCTTCCCTCGGAGCGATGGGCGGACAGGGCGCCATTGCAAGCAATATGGCCCTGTCCCTACATG
>JAEZAF010000199.1 GCA_023430545.1 Chloroflexota bacterium | reverse complement strand
CGGTGGTTGAGGCCGGATGCAGCGGTAGCGTGACTTTGTCGAGATCATACTGTGCGCAGAGGTGTCCGACGATTTCACGGGCAGAGTCAGCGTCTGATGCGAGGAAAGTGCGGACTGAGTCTGGTTTCGCCTGATGGATGCGCGTATAGCCGATGATCTGACCACCACGCAGATATACCGTGCAGGCGATCTGCGGATTCGGGCTGAGCCATTCCAGCAGCGTTGGCTCCGGGACCAGCGCGAAATCGACTGCCGCTTCGGACTTCCACCACAGCGCCTGAAGTGCGTCGATGTCGGCAGATACCGGCGCACGGGTTTCGAGCCGCTGGCTGAGGCCCTCATCGGCAGTCACTGTGACCTCTGACGCGCCATAGGCATATGTCTGATAGCCGAAGCGCGGATAGTATTCGGGATGGCCAAGGACGAAGGTCAACGGATAGCCTTTTTCCGCGGTGATGCGATGACCAGCCTCGATCAACTGTCCGCCAATCCCCATCCGCTGATGGTCCGGGTGGACGGCTAATGGCGAGAGGTTCACGGATTTGACTGTGGTCTCCAGCAGGCGGATCTCGTAAGGGCTGAAGAGGATATGGCCGACGACTTTGCCGTCCAGCACGGCGACGATTGAGAGGTCAGGATCGAAGGATGGGAACTGACGGCGCATGGCGATAATCAGCGGGATGCCGTACTGGTTGTTGAAGGCCAGCAGATTAACCTCTGCAATACCGGGGAAGTCAGCGGGCTGTTCGGCACGAATATCAAGGCTCATTGGTCCTCCTGATGTATTCAGGACGGGTAAATAAACGCCATTATAGATGATCAGGGGTCAGGTATCCACTTAGAGGGGACTGAGATGGGCTGATGGAGAGATAGCGTATCCGGTCACTGCATGTTAGAATCAGAACCTGAATACGACCTCATGTTATCCCACAGGACATTGCGAATGGCAGCAACAGACGCAGTACGAGATTATCTTTTCCGAGGCCGCCTGAGTGAACTCGATCCTGATGTCGCGGAGCTGGTACGCCACGAAACCGCACGTCAGGCCCGCTATCTGATCATGATTCCGTCTGAGAGCACCATCCCGGAAGCGGTGCGCGAAACACTGTCTTCAGCGTTTCATAATATCTATGCCGAAGGCTATCCGCTGGATTCGACGCGGACGCTGACTGAAGAAGAGATTCTAGATTATCCAATGCGGCTGGCGGAATATCGCCGCTACAGCGACGAGCGCTATTACAAGGGTACGGAGTATGCCGACATTGTCGAGGCGCTGGCACGCCGTCGCACTGCGGACATATTCGCTGCTAACGGGGTGAAGCCGGAAGCGCTGTATGTCAATGTTCAGCCGCTTTCCGGTGCGCCTGCGAATAACGCGGTGTATACGGCGTTTCTGAAACCGGGCGATACGGTCATGGGTATGGACCTGATCGAAGGCGGTCACCTGACGCATGGCAGCCCGGTCAATCGCAGCGGACGATTTTTCAACATCGTCAGCTATGGCGTGAATCCGGAGACGGGCAAACTCGATTACGACCGGATGCGTGAACTGGCGCTGGAGCATAAGCCGAAGCTGATTATCGGCGGGTACAGCAGCTATCCGTTTACAGCGGACTGGCAGAAATACCGGCAGATCGCCGACGAAGTGGGGGCGTTCCTGCTGGCGGATATCGCTCATGTAGCTGGTCTGATCGCGGCGGGGGTCTATCCCAGCCCGGTGGGGATCGCGGATATTGTCACGTTTACAACGCACAAGACGCTTGGTGGGCCACGCGGCGCGGTGATTATTACCCACAAGAAGAATCTAGGCTCCAAGCTGGATCGGGCGGTCTTCCCCGGTGAGCAGGGCGGCCCACATGTCAACTCGATTGCGGCGCTGGCGGTCGCGATGAAACTGGCGGCGACGCCTCAGTTCAAGGCATTACAGCAGCAGACGATTGCCAATGCGCGGCGTCTGGCGGAACGGTTGGAAGCACGCGGCTTCGTACTGCCATTTGGCGGGACCGATACGCATCTGCTGAACGTGGACTGCTCATCGATTGTCGGGCCAGATGGCACCAGGCTGAGCGGTGATATGGCGGCGCGGATTCTCGACCTGGCGGGGATCGTCTGCAACCGTCAGACCGTGCCGGGGGATACCAGTGCGCTGCGTCCATCTGGGATCCGACTGGGGACGCCGTGGATTACACAGCGCGGCTTTGGCGAGCCAGAAATCGACCTGCTGGCGGATATTATCGCTGATGTGCTGCAAAGCTGTGTGCCGTTCAGTTACAGCGGGAAGAAAGCGCCGACGCCGCGTGCCAAGATCGACTTTGAAGTGCTGCAGAATGCGCGTATCCGCGTGCGTGAACTCTCAGCCCATGTCGGTATCGATACCCATGCCACCGCCGACGATTACCCGCATTTCGCCTATGCCGATACGATTGACGGGGCCTATACGCTGTCGATCTGGGGTGAGAAGGCAGGGGAATTCCTGCATACTGTGCTGACGAGTGATGTCCTCGAACTGGAAGTTGGCGAACAGCAGCCCACCCGTCTGCTGACACCGACGGGCCGCGAACTGACGCACGGTCTGGTGCAGAACGTGGGTGGAAGCTATCTGCTGCATGTGAACAGCCATGCAGGCGTGGTGGCGGCGTGGCTTCGGTCACTGTCGGATGGGTTTGTGATCTTCGATCATCAGGATATCCATGCGAAAGTCCCCGGCCCGGTGGATGTGCGCGTGATCAGCCCGACGGCGCAGATCCCGGCCTTCAGCGGCAGTGAGGGCTTCTCGCTGAACAAGACCTACTTTATCGGTATGAACGGTGAGGACTTCGGTGGGGTGCAGGGCAGTCAGGTCAAGTGGGAATTCGACTGGGAAGAACCAGCCAACGCGCCGCTGAAGACTACCACACTCCACGATCTGCATGTGTCAATGGGCGCGAAGATGGTCGAGTTTGCCGGATATGATATGCCGGTGTGGTACAGCTCGGTAACGGATGAACATCTGGCGGTGCGTAATCACAGCGGCGTGTTCGATGTGACGCACATGGGTGTCTTCGATGCGCGCGGTGAAGGGGCGGCGCGTTTCCTGAATATCGTCACAACCAATGATGTGAACAGTCTGGAAATCGGCGACTCGCAGTATACGTATTTCCTCGACGTACACGGTGTTCCGCTGGACGATCTGATGGTCTACCGACTGGCAGAGACACATTATCTGCTGGTGGTGAATGCATCGAATAATGATAAGAACTGGGCATGGCTGAACGCTGTCAAGAACGGCGAAGTCCAGATTGATCCGCGTGTGGCATGGCGTCGGGCTGATGCAGCCGATCAGTTTGTGCTGCGCGATCTGCGTGCGGCATCGTCCGGGCGGGATCAGCGTGTTGACGTGGCGCTGCAAGGTCCGAAAAGCCTCGATATCCTGATGCAGCTCTCAGGCCGTGATGAGGACAAAGCGGCAGTTAAGGGATTAAGCTGGGCTGGTATCACACAGGCACATCTCGGCGGCTTTGATCTGATCATCTCGCGGACCGGCTATACCGGCGAACGTACCGCCTATGAGATCTTCGTGCATCCTGATCAGGCTCCTGACCTGTTCCGGAAGCTCGTGGAATTAGGAGCAGTGCCATGCGGTCTGGCGGCGCGGGACAGCCTGCGCACGGAGGCTGGTCTGCCGCTGTATGGTCATGAGCTGGCCGGGCCGATGAAACTCAACCCGGCGGATGCGGGTTTCGAGAATTATGTCAAGCTGTCCAAGCCGTTTTTCGTCGGGAAGGCGGCATATGCACAGCATGAAGCCAAGCGTGACGCAGAGGTGACGCGCTTCCGCCTGGAAAATAAGGGCGCACGCCCTGCGCATCAGGGCGATCCTGTGATTGATCGTAAAGGGCGCGTGATTGGCCTGGTGACGAGCTGCAGCATCGACAGCGATGGCTTCCAGACTGGGCAGGCCTACCTGCGGACAGGATATCAGGAAGAAGGGACACCGATCTGGATTTACGCCGGTTCGGAACGCTTCAAGCCGCAGTCACTGGCTCATCTGGAAATTGGGGCGAAAGCTCCGATGCCCGAATCGGCAGTGGTGCAGAGCCGGATGATGAAGCGGCGCAAGGGTTCTTAAAATACCCAACCGGGATGTTTCAGTCTGCATCCGTACTGAGATGTCCGAAATGGGGCTGGAAGAATCCTGCCCTACACGGATATATACCGCTCGGTGTAAGACCAGATTGACAGGGGAACGGAGATGTGTACATCATCTCCGTTCTTTTTATCTGGATAATCTAATGAAGATTCAATTTAATTTTCGAATGACTGATGCTAAAATCGAATCTCGGATAGATTAATTGTCAGTCATACTGGAACAGAGGTTTAAAAAATGCTCAACGGTAAAGAAAAGACCCTGACAGGATTTGATTTTCTGAATATGGAAAACTTCCTGATGGATCAGCAGAAGGCTGTGCGGGACGAAGCACGTGAATTCGTCCAGCGCGAGGTGCTGCCGAACATCAACCCGTACTGGGAAAAGGCTGAATTCCCACGCGAGATCGCGATGAAACTGGGGGATTTCTCGACACCAATCATCGGTGGGATGATCCGCGGCTTCGACAGCGCCGGGCTGGACCCGCTGGCGATGGGCCTGCTGATGTACGAGCTGGCGAAGGGTGACGGCTCAATCACAACTTTCTTCGGCGTGCATTCCGGTCTGGCGATGGGATCGATCGGCCTGCTGGGGTCGAATGAACAGCGTGAGCGCTGGCTGCCAGCGATGTCGAAGCTGGAGAAGATCGGCGCGTTTGCCCTGACTGAACCGGAGCGCGGCTCGAATGCGGTCGATATTCAGACCACGGCGCGGCTGGACGGCGATCATTATGTGATCAATGGGGCCAAGCGCTGGATCGGTAACGCGTCGATTGCGGATATCATTATCGTGTGGGCACGTGGCGAAGACGGTGAATTTGGCGGCTACGTGCTGGAGAATCCGCAGCAGACCGAGGGCGTGACCATCCGCGATATTCAGGGCAAGATCGGCAAGCGTGCGATTCTGAATGCGGATATCACACTCGAAAATGTCCGCATCCCAGTGGCGAATAAGCTGGAAAAGGCGCGTTCATCGCGGGATATGGGCAAGGTGCTGGTGCTGGGACGTTACGGCGTGGCATGGGAAGCAGCAGGCGCAGCGGCTGGCGCATTTGAACTGGCACTGGAATATGCCAAGCAGCGTGAGCAGTTCGGCAAGCCGATTGCCAGCTTCCAGCTCATTCAGCAAAAACTGGTGGAGATGGCGACCGAAGTCACCCTGATGCAGCTTCTGTGCTTCCAGCTGGCGAATGCCATCGCACAGGGGACCTTCAATGAAGGGATGGCGTCGATGGCGAAGTATAATAATGCCCGTAAGGCGCGCCAGGTGGGGCTGATGGCCCGTGAGATCATGGGCGGGAACGGCCTGCTGATCGAGAATCACGTTGCCCGTCTGCTGACGGACATCGAGGTGATTTACACCTACGAAGGCACAAACGAAGTCCAGACCCTGATCGTGGGACGCGAACTGACTGGCATCAACGCGTTTGTCTAAAGTCGGACAGATGGATTGGGGTTCGCAGAGGACGGCACAGTGTACAAGGCGCTGTGCCGTCTTTTTTTTTAACCTGCGAGTGTAGAGTAATCGTGGAACCCGTAATTCCGTCATGGTATGCTTCAGTGCGTGATTGTGCCTGATGCGTATGTTATACTCGGCCTTCTGGGTCAATCGCATCATCAGCGAAGAACGATAGGAACAACTGCCAATGCGCCATTTTGTTACCCTTGATCGTGTTGAATTCCTCGAAGACAGCGGAGTTATCACACTGGCAACCACTGACGAGACGGACTCTGAACTGCGTCCGCGTTTATCGCTTCGACGTGAAGGCGGCTATCTGGCGATCTCGGTCAGTAGTGGACCGCTGGAGATGGCACTGCGCCCGCGATACGATGAAGTGAGCCATGTGCTGGAATCGCTGCGGGCGGTCAGTGGACTGCAAACGACACGTCAGGTGGGGACGGGGCAGGCGTATATCGGGTTTGGGATTCACGAGAATGGGACGCTGGTCGTGCGTCCGACGATTGTAGCAGATGCGACCGGCCTGATGTGCTTCAATCTGCTGGTTGCGGATGGTGCACGGCGCGAGCTTTACCAGTGGCTTTCGGTTCCGGGTTCAGAATAGGGAATCACCCGCAGGCATCGCCTGTCAGATTATCAACGGGTTGCGCGGGGTGAGGCGAGTCAGTAAAATACCGTTTGAATTTACAGCACATGAAGAGAGTGCCTGAAGCGTCCCGTCGGAGTATCCGGTTCGGATTGCGTGCAGGCCGCCGAAGGGGCAAGCATCTGATCTTCGCAGGATCAGAGGTGAATCTCTCAGGTTCCGAGGATTTGTGTGCACACCGCTCTGAAGGGCTTGTCGAAATGATTGCCTGACAGGACGCGCAGCGGATTGTTGCGCGTCCTTTTTTATACTCAGCTTCTTCGCATAAATGACAATGAATGACAGGAAAGGTATGAGGAATGGCTACGATCAAATTCCCGGATGATGTGAGATATAACCGCAGTGACGAGTGGGTGCGGGTTGAGGGCGATACAGCGACCATCGGTATCAGCGATTATGCACAGGATGCGCTGAATGACCTGGTATATATCGAACTCCCGGAAGTCGGCGCTGAGCTTACCAAAGGCGAGACGCTGGGGTCGGTAGAGTCGGTCAAGGCGCAGTCTGACCTGTATATGCCAGTCAGCGGGACCGTGCTGGAAGTCAACACGGCGCTGGAAGATGAGCCGGAACTGATGAATACCGATCCTTACGGTCGCGGCTGGATCGTTAAGCTGAGACTCAATGATGCATCTGAGGCTGACAGTCTGATGAATGCGGCTGATTATGAGGCTTACTGCAACACCCGGTAACCGATGTACGGTTCACGTTATAAACCCAAACTGACCAGATTGATGAAAGAGCAATTTAACGTATGAGTTATATTCCGCATACAGAGATCGAGCGTCAGCAGATGCTGGCAAAAATCGGCGTGACGACGATCGAAGATCTGTTTGATGCTGTACCCGCCAGCCACCGCTTCCCGAAGATCGACATCCCCGGACCACTGAGTGAGATGGAAATCGCGGCGGAGATGCAGGCACTGGCTGAGGCCAATGAGCATGCCGGTGATTTCGCACTGTTCCGTGGCGCGGGGGCATATCACCATTTTGTCCCATCGGTGGTGAATCATCTGCTGCTGCGTGGTGAATTCTTCACAGCGTATACACCCTATCAGCCGGAGATGAGCCAGGGGACACTTCAGGCAACCTTCGAATATCAGAGCATGATGACGGCGCTGACTGGAATGGACGCGGCCAATGCCAGCCATTATGACGGTGCGACCAGTCTGGCTGAGTCGATCACGATGGCGATGGACATCACACGGAACAAGCGCAGCAAAATCCTGCTGAGTCCCGGCATCCATCCGCAGTACCGTGAAGTCGTGCGCACCTATCATCAGGGGCGCAACCTGAATATCACCGGGGATGAAAACCTTCAGGCGACGGTCAGTGATCTGATCAGCCAGATTGATGATCAGACAGCGATGGTCGCGATTGCGTACCCGAACTTCTTCGGCCAGATCGAAGATCTTCAGGCGCTGGCGGAAGCGGCACACAATGCTGGTGCGCTGATGGTAGTGGTCGTCAACCCCACGGCGCTGGGACTGCTCAAAAACCCCGGTGAACTCGGCGCGGACATTGTGGTTGGTGAAGGCCAGCCGTTAGGTGTATCGCTCGGTTTCGGTGGCCCGTATCTCGGATTTTTCGCCACACGCACGGATTACGTTCGCAAAATCGCGGGGCGTATCATCGGCGAGACGGTCGATCATGATGGCAAGCGTGCCTATGTCATGACACTGCGCCCGCGTGAGCAGGACATCCGGCGCGAGAAGGCCAGCAGCAATATCTGCACCAATCAGGGCCTGATGGCGCTGGCTGCATGCATCTATCTGTCCTTAATGGGTAAGCAGGGGATGCGTCGGGTCGCGGAACTGTGCTATCACAAGGCGCACTATGCCGCTAATGAGATCGAGAAGCTGGATGACTTCTCGGTAGACCGGTCGCTGCCGTTCTTCCACGAATTCGTGGTGAGCTGCCCACGCCCGGTGAAGGAAATCAACGACAAACTGCTTCAGTACGGCATCATCGGGGGCTATGATCTCGGCAAGGATTATCCACATCTGCAAAATCACATGCTGCTGTGTGTGACCGAGATGAACAGCCGGGAAGAAATCGACACGCTGGTGCGGGTGCTGGGGGAACGGGAATAATGAGCAGTATTATCGAACCACTGATCTATGAAATCAGTTCACCGGGACGGATTGGCGTCAATCTGCCGAAATGTGATGTGCCGGAGAGTGAACTGCCGACCGAGCTGATGCGCGAGTCGCTGGATTTGCCGGAAGTGGGTGAGCTTCAGGTGGTGCGACATTTCACCAAGCTGAGCCAGTTGAACTATGCCATCGACAAGGGCTTTTATCCGCTCGGCTCGTGCACGATGAAATACAACCCGAAGATCAACGAAGACGTGGCACGCTATCCGGGTTTCGGCCTGCTGCATCCAATGACGGATGATGAGGGGGCACAGGGTGCACTGGCGGTGATGTATACACTGCAAAACTGGCTGGCGGAAGTCAGCGGGTTTAACGCGGTGAGTCTGCAACCTGCCGCAGGGGCACAGGGTGAGTTTGCCGGTATCCTGATGATCCGCAATTATCATCTGGATCGTGGAGACAGCAAGCGAACCAAAATCCTCGTCCCGAACAGCGCCCACGGGACCAACCCGGCGACAGTGACAATGGCCGGGATGTCGGTGATCGAGCTGCCATCTGACGAAAACGGTGATGTCGATCTGGATGCCTTACGCGCCGTATGCGAAGGGCCACAGCGTGATGAAATCGCCGGGATGATGATCACGGTGCCGAGTACCTTGGGGCTGTTCGAGCGCGGTATCCTCAAGATCATCGGGATGGTGCATGATGCAGGCGGCCTGATGTACATGGATGGCGCGAACATGAACGCGCTGATGGGCGTCGTGAAGCCGGGTGAGCTGGGCTTCGATGTGATGCACTTCAACCTGCACAAGACCTTCTCGACGCCGCACGGCGGCGGTGGTCCGGGATGTGGGGCGGTTGGAGTCAACGAGAAACTAAAGCCCTTCCTGCCAGACCCGTGGGTCGATATTGTCGAGGAAGCATCGAGTGAGGATGAAGCACCTCTGTATGGCTTTGTCCGGCCAGAGAAGAGCATTGGGCGGATGAAGGCGTTCCATGGCAATTTCGGGATGCACACCCGCGCCTATGCTTATATCCGCGCTTATGGTGGGGAAGGTCTGCATGAAGTCTCGCGACATGCGGTGCTGAACGCCAATTACATCCGCGCCAGCCTGAAGGATACGTACAAGATCCCGTATAACCGCGCCTGCGGTCATGAATTCGTGCTGGAAGGGCATTTCGAAGGCGTGGACGACATCCACGCGCTGGATATCTCCAAGCGGCTGATGGATTACGGTATTCACCCACCTACGAATTACTTCCCGCTGATCGTGCCGGAAGCGCTTCTGATCGAACCGACCGAGACTGAAACCAAGCAGATGCTTGACGAATTCATCGACGTGATGAAGACCATCGCACTCGAAGCACATGAATCACCTGAACTGCTGAAGGAAGCGCCGCATAATCTGCCGGTCACACGGCTGGATGAAGTACGCGCTGCCAGGCAACTGGTGCTGAGCTGTGCGCCGGGTCTGCGGGTTGCAGGGGATTAATCCAGTCGCTTAAACGAGGCGCAGTTTCGTCCGAAATCAGTTGAGAATGAAGACGCAGAGAGTGAGGATGATGCGACTCTCTGCGTTTTTACTTATATACCTGAGCGTGGATGTCAGACACCGGCGTTATAACTCTGCTTGAGGTAGCGCTCGATGGATTCCTGCCACCACGCCATGCGATTCAGGCGGAAATGGCCTTCTGTAAAGGCCTGAGCATACTCATCTCCGGCTTTGGTGAGAGGGATGACAGTATAGGAGACGTAAACGTCGGTCTGGGATGTGCCAATGCAACGGATGGTGATCAGGGTAATATGCGAGTTCTGGTTAAACTGGGTGAACTCGATTTCGTATTTCTGAGGGTCGTAATGCGTGATTACCCAAATCTGAGGTGGCTCTCCGGTGTGCTGAATCTGGAAGACTGCGCCTTTTTCCTCCGCGGTTGGGGTTACGCTGAAGATGATTTTAGGGTCCCATCCATGTGCCCAGAGCTTTTCCTTGATGGGGGTAAAAAGTGGGAAGATTACATCAATCGGGGCGTTGAAGTGGAGTGTGTGGTTTCTGATAACCCGTGGCATTAAAACTCCTCATTCCTGAAGTCAGACCGTGCCTGTTTCAGAAGTGTGACTGCTCATACAACACATGCAGGCAAGGATAACACGTTAAGACGCATCTGACAGTACAGGAAATCACTGTTCAGGAGATGAAGATGGCGATCTTCAAGGTAATCGACGCCCCATCCACGCTGGGATTGTGGCCCTCTGGTGTTGAGGAGCCGCCGGCTGCACTTAAATCGGTAGGGTTAATACAGCGGCTGAACGCAGATGATGCCGGAGCTATCAGCCCGCCCGCTTTTTCCGATCAGCGAGACCCGGACACGCTGATCCGTAACAGTGAGGCTATTCGGGGTTATTCCCAGGCAGTTGCTGATCGCATACTCCCGGTCATCAAAGGAGGTCAGTTTCCCATCCTGCTGGGCGGAGACTGCAGTATCCTGATCGGGGCGATGCTGGGTTTGCGGCGGATCGGTCAATTCGGGCTGATGTTTCTTGACGGTCATGCCGATTTTTATCAGCCGGAAGCTGACCCTTATGGTGAAGCGGCTTCCATGGAGCTGGCAATCGTCACAGGGCGCGGTCCAAAACTTCTCACTGATATCGAGGGCCTTCACCCACTCATCAGGGATCAGGATGTGGCGGTCTTTGGCTATCGCGATGCAGACACTGCGGTTGATGAAGGAAGCCAGGACATACGCCAGACTTCGATTCGTAATCATGAACTCCACCAGCTTCGCACTGTGGGTCTGCAATCCAGCCTCGACGAAGTGCTTAAGATTCTGGTGGGGGACGACCTGGAAGGCTTCTGGATTCATCTGGATGCTGATGTGCTATCGGATACGATCATGCCGGCTGTGGATTATCGGCAGCCGGATGGCCTGAGCTATGAGGAGTTAGCTGCGGTGCTGCAGCGCTTGATGCGAACAGGCAAAGCCGTTGGCATGACCGTTACCATTTTCAATCCCAAACTCGATCCGGATGGGCGTATTGCTCAGGCGTTTGCTGAGTGTATTGTGTCGGGACTTACGCTACAGCGGCTGGGTGGGTAAACAAAAACCAGCGATGGATCTGACATCGCTGGTTTTACAGGCGTATCTCTGTTTAGGTTTACGGCTGATGCAAGCGGATTTTGTTCGCGATACGGATAATCGCATCGAGGCTGCGTTCGACATCGGCATCGGTTGTCTCCCACGATGACACGCTGATACGCATCGCTGTCTTTTCCTGCCAGATGGTTGTGCCTGCCCAGCAGGTGCCGTCTTCCTGAATCGCGTGAATGATGCGGTTGGTTGTTTCGGCATCCCCGAAAGAGACCAGTACCTGATTGATCACCACTTCATTGAGTATTTCGAAGCCAGCAGCACGTAGTTCCTTTGCAAAGCGCTCCGCATGACGACAGCAGCGTTCGACCAGGTCTGCGATGCCGGAGCGTCCTAATGAACGCATCGCCGCCCACACATCAACCCCGCGTGCCCGCCGCGAGAGTTCGGGGGTATAGTGCGACGGCTCGCGCTGTTCCTCAACAGGAAGATAAGCTGCTGTGACCGACATGGCGGCACGCATCGCCTCGGGATTTCGTGTGAAGGCTAATCCGCTGTCATAGGGTACGTTCAGCCACTTGTGAGCATCGGTTGCCCATGAGTCCGCCTGATTATAGTTTTCCATCAGGTGTGCACGGGCAGGGGCTGCGGCTGCCCACAGTCCGAATGCGCCATCGACATGTATCCATGCACCCGCTTCGCGTGCCAGCGGGATGATCTCGCCAGCCGGATCAAATGCGCCGGTGTTTACATTACCTGCCTGTAAACAGACAATCGAAGGCCCTGTCAGCTTCGGGAACGCATTCGAACGCATCCGTCCCTGATTATCGACAGGTACCCGTACCACGCGATTACGACCCAGACCCAGCAGACCGAGTGACTTGATCAGGGTGGGGTGTACTTCCTCACCCACAACAACAGTGATGGGAGGTGCACCGAACAGGCCGTCAGCTTCGACATCCCATCCCGCATCCTTCAGCACGACATGACGCCCGGTCGCAATCGCGGTCAGGTTTGCCATTGTCGCGCCCGTCACAAATGCACCACCGCAGTCTGGAGGTAATCCCAGAACATCCAGCAGCCAGCCTAGTGCGACATTTTCCACCTTGGTCGGTGCAGGGGTTGTCCGAAAGTAGGCAGTGTTATTGTCCCAGGCGGTTGCCAGCCAGTTAGCGGCCATTGCCGCCGGGAGTTTACTGCCGATCACAAACCCGAAAAAGCGCCCACTGCTCATCAGCATGGTGGCGGGTGAGCCGATATCGTCAAGCATTCGCAGAGTCTCGGCAGGATCAGAGGACGCATCTGGCAGCGGTTCATCGAATGTTGTGAGAGCGTTAACGGCATCAGCATCGGGAGCAATACGGCGAGTCTGGAGTGCTTCCAGATAATCAGCCGCACGGTCGGCAGTTTCGTGAAGTAAGTCGCGCATAGAGGTGGCCTTTCGTACTGGATGTGGGCGATGATGTTCAAGGTGCGATGTCATGACGTCTGCTGCCATGGCCTATGTTCCAGTATAGGCAGTTGCCTATGTGTCACCAGCACAACCAAAGTCCAAGTCGGACACTCCACCGACAGGCAAAACAAAAACCGGATGCCAACAGGTATCCGGTTTTTGTGAAATGTGATCTGCGGAGAGGGAGGGATTCGAACCCTCGGTGGCGCTTACGGCACCACACTCGTTTTCGAGACGAGCCTATTCAACCACTCTAGCACCTCTCCAGTGCTGTTGGTTGTGATGTGCTTGCCACAACCTCACGTTATTATACACAAGATCCAGCGATTGTATAGAGTACAGGGGACAAATCGGTCAGTCCTCTCAGCTTTTGCGCACGACTTCCCATGCCAGATGATAGATCTCCGGAAGGATGAGTTTTTCCCATGCAAGCTGGACGGCATTCGGGCTGCCGGGTGTTGAAAGCACCACCACATTTCGATACACGCCAGCCGTTGCACGGCTAAGCATGGCGGCGGCACCGACTTCTTGATAGCTCAGCATGCGGAAGATCTCGCCGAAGCCCGGAAGCGGCTTTTCCAGCTTACGGCTAATGACATCGTAGGTGGTATCACGCGGGGCGATGCCGGTGCCGCCGTTGAAGATCACCAATTGAACGGCGGGATTTGCAGTGAGTTCATCGAGGACCGCTTCAACCTGTGCAGGTTCGTCTTTGATGAGGCGGTATCCACCCTGATGATGTCCGTGTTCTGTAAGCTGTGACTCAAGATAGTGACGGTTGACGTCAGTTTCTGGTGTACGGGTATCGCTGACGGTGACAATGGCAACCGTAACAGGATCCTGTCCGGCTTTGCGGTGATGTTCCTGAACGCTCATGATCATTCCTCTCGAAGTTTACTGATGCTGTCCGATGCTTGGACGAGTCTCCGGCTGCATTATATACTTACGGCTTGTGTGAACGCAGGTATCTACACTCAGGAGACGAACGCGATGCCGACTATTTTCTCCAAAATAATTGCTAAAGAAATCCCGGCGGATATTTTGTATCAGGATGAGCGCGTCACCGCCTTTCGCGATATTCAGCCGCAGGCACCGACGCATATCCTGATCATCCCTAATAAGGAAATCCCAACGGTCAATGATGTGACCGAAGAAGATGAGGCGGTATTGGGGCATCTGTTCATTGTCGCAAAGAAGATCGCCGAGCAGGAAGGGATTGCTGAAGGCGGTTATCGTCTGCTGGTGAACTGCGGCAGTGACGGCGGGCAGGAAGTGTTCCATCTCCATATGCATCTGCTTGGCGGGCGTAAGCTGGGGCCGATGCTGGCTCGTCGGGACGAATAGGTGTACGCATTGGGTGTACTGAAGACGGGCAGGCTGGCAGTGTAATGTTGTGGCATTGTGCAGACGGTGAACTTCTGGAAGAATGACGATTGGCATTCTTCGGTGAAACCTCTATTCTGCGCAATGCCGATCGCATTTTCGGGAAAAGGAACGCTATGCAGCGTCGATTTCAGCTTATTCTGATATTCATGCTCTGCGCAGGGCTGATGGCCTGTCAGCCGCAGTCGCAACTGACGATTACGGTGACCCCGGCAGTGACCGCTGAGGCCGAAGCCACCGCCTCAAGCATGGCAACCCCTGAGATTACCGCTTCTGTCAGCGAAGAGCGCGGGCTGGTCATCTGGGTGCCAGATCAGATGTACCCCTCTGATAATGCTCAGATCACGGCAGCATTTGACGAGCAGATTCAGAGCTTTGCCGCTGAACAGAATGTCACGATTGAGCTGCGGCGTAAGGCCTCGCAGGATGTCGGGGGGATTTTATCGACCCTGCGCAGTGCGGCGTCTGTTGCGCCCGGTGCGCTGCCGGATCTGACACTGCTGCGATATGAAGATTTCCTGGCAGCAGAGCAGGCTAACCTGCTGTTTCCGCTGGATGGATTGATCACAGCCAGTGTGATTGCCGAACTCGATGAGACAGCCCTGCGGCTCGCGACGGTCGAAGATCAGCTTTACGGCGTGCCGTATGTGCTCGATGTGCTGATGGCGGCGCACACCGATGACGAACTCTCTGATACCAGCATTAGCTTCGATGAGGTCATCGAGAACCGTCTGCGCTATATGGCCCCGATCAACCGCAGCGGGATCAGCGAGGTATTCTGGCTTCAGTATCTGGCGGCAGGTGGCACACCTGTCGAGAATGGCACGGCGACCCTCAATGAACAGGCACTGCTTGATGTGCTGACCTTTTATGAGGATCTGGTCGAAAGCGGCCTGATCGATCAGACGATTCTTGATTACACGGCAATTTCGGCCTATCTGCCAAGCCTGCTGGATGGCGGGACGGATATCGGGATTGTGACCAGCACGCAGTTTCATCAGCTCGCGAGGCAGAGTGCGACGGTCTATCCAGCGACCCTCCCGACCCATAACGGGACCGTGATCTCACAGGTGAATGGCTGGATCTGGGTGCTGACCGCAAGTGATGCCCAGCAGCAGGGTCTGGCCGGACAGATGATCAACTGGCTGATGGATGTTGAACGGCAGGGGGAATATGCCCAGTCGTTGGGCGTAATCGCTTCCCGGAGCGATACGCTGCGGCTGTATCCACCGGAAGCGCTCTCACTCCAGTTTATGGACTCGCTGCTTGCCAACGTACAACCGCCGATTGCCGGCCAGCCCACCGGCAATACCCTGCGTGCGATGCAGACGGCGCTGGTCAGCGTGATCCGTGGCGAAGTGTCTGCACGGGAAGCAGTGCAGCGGGCCGTCGATCAGCTTTCCGGGTAGAACCTCGTTTAAAATCATTCACAGTGTGGGCCGGGAAGATCCGGTCCGCATCTGTTTATATGCCGGTTGTCGGTTACTGCGCTGATTGGCCCAGCGCCTTTTCGTACAGCCGATAGGTGCGGTGGATGATCATGCCGAAGCCTTTCAGAACCCCGACCATATCGTGATTTGATTCAAGAATCCAGCCGCAGTCCACTTCGTCATAATGCTTTTTGCGGATTTGCAGCATGGCATGATGGCACATGGCGAGGTCCACACCTTTTTTGCGGTGTTCTGCCACCACACCCATCAGCGGGACACGGGTGCCGGTAATGACCTTGCGCACCTTCCAGTACCAGAGGGCCTTGAGCAGCGTCCAGATCTCGGGGACGCCGGCCTGTGGATTGGCCTTGCGCAGCACCTGATTAAAATCCGGCACAACAAGCAGGAATCCGACTGGCTGCCCATCGATTTCAGCGAAGCAGGCGAGATCAGGATCGAAAAGCATGCTCAGGCTGTTGATCAGCGCGTCGAGTTCCTTCTCGGTCATGGGGACAAAACCCCAGTTTTCGCTCCACGCCTGATTGTAGAGCTGCTTGAATAGGGCAAATTCGGCCTTGAGGTTTTTTCTGTCCAGCGAGCGCAGGGTGATCTTCCCACGCTGGACTATGCGTGCTGTGATGCGGTTAAACCGGTCTTCCAGATTGCTTTCCTGCACCATCCCCCAGTTCTGATAGAAGCTGTAATGATCCATGACCTTTTCGAAGCCGGATTGAGACTCGATCAGGGGCTGATAGTAGGCGTGATGATAGGGCATCAGCAGCACTGGCGGCTCGAAGCCGTCGATCAGCAGGCCGACATCCTCATGCGTGGTGAGCGTCTGCGGGCCGCGAATGGCGTCACAGCCTTTGGCACGCACCCAGTCCACAGCGGTGTTGAGCAGGGCAGCAGCGACTTCGGCATCGTTGATGGTTTCGAAGGCCCCGAACCATCCGATGTTCTCATTGTGAAACTCGTTATGGCGGTGATTGATGAAGGCCGCGACGGTGCCGACAATCTCAGCACCGCGTTGGGCGATAAAGTATTCCCCTTCCAGATATTCCCAGGCGGGATTTTTCTTTTTGTCGAGGATCTCATAACGCATGGAGACCAGCGGTGGAATCCAGTTGGGGTCATCCTTGTAAATGTTCCACGGGAATTCTACAAAGGCTTTAAAATCAGCCGGGGACTCTACACGGCGGATATGGACGGTTTCAGCACGACTCATGTCGATTTCCGATCAGTTAAGGAGGAACAGGCAGACAGTTTCCATGACGAAATTGTATTGATTCAGAGGGCATTTTGGCAACGGGTTGAAGTACACAAGCGGAAAAGCATAGGTGAAGCGCTGGTATTCAGGCTTTGTCTTCCGTTACTGTGCTGAAGCGTCGTATAATGCGCCTTTACAGATGTAAGCAAGACGAAATCATACAGGAATTACTGCTGATTGTCGCAAGCATTTAAGATCTGCCCGATCTGTGATACCCCGAACTCGCAGAATTCAGCGATGTGCAGCAACTGCGGCACGGCGCTGGAAAACGTCGCTTCGGTATCCTCAACCCAGACTGGTGGGCTGCGCTCAACCGAATTTCAGAGCCAGTTTGGTGAGACCGATCTGCTGGAAGAGAGCCTGCGGCCTGCCGCCCGACGCTATCTGATGGGCTGTGCGGCCGTGCTGGTGCTGTTGATGGGCGCTGGACTGACGCTGGCCTTTGGTCCCCAGTTGATGAACCGTTTGCCGGGGGCGCCAGTCGTTCAGCGTAATCCACTGGTGACGAATACCCCACGACCGACGCTGGCTCAGCCAACGGTCACGCTAGGGCCTCCTACACTCACTCCGAGCGAGACGCCGCCGCCGACCGCGACCTTTACCCCTACTGAAACGCCTGCCCCGTGCCTGCCAACCGTACAGGAACTGGAAGGCCTGATTGCTGTGGTGACACGCTGCGGACATCGCGATCTGTTTGTGATGACCGAGGTGATCCAACTGAATAATCTCGACAATGTCAACGATATCCGTCCGGGGCAGCAGTTGATTGTCCCGTGGCCGACTGGCACACCCGATCCGAATGCAACACCAGAAGTGACGCCGACGCTGGCACTGGACCCTAACAGCACTGATGAAGTCGGAGGCAGCACACGTGGGGATGGTGCATCCGATGAAACGGTGAGTAATGATAGTCAGATTTCCGAATTTGACCTTAATATGACGATTGTGGCCGATCCGGGTTCTGCCCCTACGCCGACGCTGCCACCCGGTGTGGCCTATTACTTCGTCCAACCGCAAGACAATGCGATTATCATCGCTTCGCTGCATGACACCACAATTGAAGTGCTTTCACAGCTTAATCCTGAGATTACCTTCTCTCAGTGCGACTTCGGCCAGACGTTTGGTGGTGAAGGCTGCTCGGTCCCGCTTAGCCCGGGCCAGCAGGTTCGCGTACCGGCTCCGATGCCGACGTCGACCCTCTCTCCCACACCCTCTGGCAGTGAGACGGCTACACCGACCCCGACAGCGACCTTCAACGCACCCAGCAGCCGAAGCCCCAGCAACCGCGCGTTTTTCCGTGCGGATGAGATTGTCACCCTGCGCTGGGTGGCGACCGGTGTACTCGGCGAAGATCAGGTCTATCTGGTTACCGTAGAGCGCACCGAGGACGAGCAGGAATTTACTGCGACAACACGCGATCTGTTCTTCAGAATCCCGGGGACATGGCAGGGACTGACCGCTGAGCGTTACGAATATCTGTGGAGCATCGCAGTTGTGAATGTGGATGCCCCCGATCAACCGCTGTATCCCACACAGCCGCTTGCATTTACGTGGGAAGGACAGGGACAGGAAGAAACCGAACCATGAGACCAGTCAACCGTGCGACGCGCATGATTTATCTTGTACTGGTGCTGAGCCTGCTGCTCAGCGCGTGTAATTTTGATGTCGAGGAACCGACTCCTACAGCGGAAGGCATCATCGAGCAGGATGTGGATACGGTGCCGGATGTCCCAGAGACGCTGACACCGACCATTTCTCCGACGCCTCCTGTGGCACCGACGCGGGAAGTCGCTGTGCTGGAGACGCCGCTGGCGAGCTTCACCCCTGCGCCGCCGACTGAGACGGAAACCCCGACTCCAACTGAAGGGCCAATCGAGCATGTGATCGAGAGCGGCCAGACGCTGTGGCAAATTATGCAGTTGTATGGGTATTTCGATTTCAGCGTTGAAGCGGCTGTCAAGGCAATCAACCCTTCGATCCCGGATCTGAATAACCTTCAGGCAGGCCGTATCCTGCTGATCCCACAGATGACGCCGACCCCAACCCCCGTAGGCTTTGAGCTGACCAATGTCGCCAATGCGACGCTGGGGATCACACCCTTTGTCCAGAACTTCGACAATGTGGACTGCCATACCGTGGTTGAAGGCGACACGATTGTCACGATTGCGCTGGACTACAATACGACGATCGAAGTGTTGCGCCAGCTCAATCTGACTCTATACTTCCCGCCGACCTGCGACTTCACGAATCGCAGCGGCGGCCCGGATTGCAGTGTCAATATTCAGATTGGCGCGTGTGTGAATGTCCCGTTCCCTACCGCCACACCGACGCTGTCGCCGACGCCTTCTGGGGATGAAACAGCTACACCCACACCCACCTATGCGCCGCCGCATATGGTCTATCCGCCGCAGGGGGCGATTATCACCGGCGGTGTGACACTCCAGTGGGTGAGTGCGGGTGCGCTGGCAGAGGATCAGGCGTATTTCATCCAGATCTACGATGTCAGTCAGCCGGATGCCCCACCTGTGACCGGTGTCTCACGGACGAACAGCTATCAGGTGCCGACAAACCTGACGCCGAATGATGGACAGGAACGCGTCTATGAATGGACGGTTGCGGTTGCCCTGCGCAATGAGCAGGGAAGTTATCGCATCATTGGCGGCGAATCCCCCCGCCAGCAGTTCAAGATCCCAAGCCGGTAGCCGGTTGGTTGCTGTTTAACCCTATCTGATAAATTAAAACAAAAACCGTTGGCTTATACCGACGGTTTTTGTTTCTGGACAAAGGACGGGCGGGGCATCGGGATGTCAGCGGGAACGGCCAAACTCACGTGCAAGCTGATCGCCGCTCATGTGCAGCATGGTCGGGCGGCCATGTGGACAGGTGTGCGGGGCTTCGCAGCGCTCTAACTGGCGGATCAGGCTCTGCATCTCATCGAGGCTGAGGATCTGACCGGCTTTGACGGCAGCGCGCTTGCAGACATAGCGGATCAGCAGGTCTTCGATGGCGCGCATCCCTGGCTGCTTGGCAAGTTCGAGATCGTCAATGACGCCGGAGAGGACTTCGACCGGGTCCTGTTTGGCAAGAATGGCCGGGATGCTGCGGATCAGGAAGGTATTGGTCCCGAAGGATTCCAGTAGGAAACCAGCACGTGCCAGCACCTCCTGATGTTCTTCGATCAGCCGGGCCTCAGTGGGGGGCAGGTCGATAGTCTGGGCATCGAGCGTGAACTGGGCCATTGGCTGCTGCCGGTTGAATTCCTCAAGTACCTGTTCGTAGAGGATGCGTTCGTGTGCGGCGTGCTGATCGATCAGGTACATCCCCGCAGGTCCTTCCGCGATGATATACATCGCACCCACCTGACCGACAACGCGCAGGACGGGTAACGTGCGCGGCTTGAGAATTGTGCCTGCGCCAACCGGGATATTCGACAGGTCGAGTTCGTCATCATCACGCTGGGCGACACGCTGTTCGCGCTGAACGTCCCTCTGCGAGGCGTAGCGTCCGCTGCCATTCATATTCAGCGGCATCGAGATCTGCTCGGAGCCAGTGTTTACGGTGTCCGCTGAATCGCTTTCCCCCTCGAAGCTCCACCCTGAAAAACCAGTTCCAGTATTTCCACTGGGCCGTGTACTTTTGAAATACGGCGTCTGCGACAGCCCGACAACTGCATGACGCACAGCACGCTGCAGGGCACTGAAGACCAGATTGGGATCACGGAAGCGTACTTCCGCTTTGGTCGGATGCACGTTGACATCAACTTCCTGCGGCGGAAGTTCAATCATCAGAATGCTGATCGGATAGCGTCCGTTTGCCAGCAGGGTGTGATACGCCTGCACGACAGCGTAATTCAGCGTGCTGTCCTGAATATAACGCCCATTGACGAACAGCGTGATACGACCGCGATCCGAGCGATAAAAATCCGGCGTCGAGGTGTAACCCATCACTCGGATATTTTCATGTTCACCATAGACCTCGACCATGCGCTTGAAGCTGTCCAGGCCGAGCGATTTGACCACGACATCCGCAAGCTGGCCGCTGCCACTGGAACGGAAGACCTCACGGTTATCCTGTTCCAGAATAAAGCGCACATGGGGATAGGCCATCGCGTAATGCGTGATGAGCGAGGCGATCTGACGGCGTTCGGTGGTTTCCTTCTTCTGGAATTTGAGCCGTGCGGGTGTGTTGAAGAACAGGTTCTCGACAGTGATAACCGTGCCAATGGGTGTGCCGACTGTCTGGCGAAGCGTGATCTCACCGCCTTCGATCATCAGTCGGGTGCCAACTTCTTCTTCGTGATGGCGGGTCATCAACTGCAAGCGGCTGACAGCGGAGATGCTGGCAAGGGCTTCGCCGCGAAAGCCGAGCGTGTGAATCACCTGCAGATCGTCGATGCTGCGAAGTTTGCTGGTGGCATGGCGCATAAAGGCGACTTCAACTTCGCTGGCAGGGATGCCGATGCCATCGTCACTGATACGGATCAGCTTCTGGCCGCCTTCCTGAATGCTGACGCGAATAGTGGTGGCCTCCGCATCCAGCGCGTTTTCGAGCAGTTCCTTCACGACTGAGGCCGGACGTTCGACGACTTCACCGGCTGCAATCTGGTCGATCACAATTTTCGAGAGGATTTCAATCGGCATGGTGCAGCACTTTCAGACACTTTCAGGAAAACGGATGCCCCGTATCAGCGGGGCATCAATGCATTCGATCGGATGGTGAATGGCTCTGCTCTGAACAGTCGGGTGACTGTTTATTCCCGTGCTTCTGGCCGCAGGATATTGGTCCCCTGAATGGGAATGCGGATGTAGAAGGTACTGCCTTGTCCTTCCTGACTTTCGACCCATGCATCACCCCCGTGGCGCTGGGCGGCGCTGCGGACGATGAATAGTCCAAGGCCCGTCCCTTTAATGCGCCGGAATTCCTCACGGGCGATGCGGCGGTGTCGCTCGAACAGGACCTTCTGATGCTCCGGTGTGATGCCGAGACCGTTGTCCTTCACCGCAATGATAATCTGATCATTCTGCCGGTAGGCGCGGATCTGAATCAGGCCGCCATCCGGTGTGTATTTTACCGCATTATCGACCAGATTGGTGATCGCGCGTTCCAGCATGTGCGCATCGGCACTGATAATCGGGATGTCATCAGTGGTCGAGGTTTCCATTTTGAGACCGGGTTTTTCAGCCGGTATAAGCTGGCTGGACGCCACGCGGTCAACGATCTCGACAACATCACAGGCGGCACGCTGCATCTCGAAGAAGCCGTTTTCAGGGTCGTAACGTCCGGCATCCTGGATATTTTCAACCAGTGCGGCCATCTGAGTGACGCCGGATGAGATCTTTTCAACGAACTGGAACTGCTTCTCCTCCAGTTCGCCGACCAGACCGCTTTCCAGCATGTCAGCATATCCTTTGACACTGGTCAACGGTGAGCGCAGGTCATGAGAGACGATGCGGACGAACTCGTTCTGATTGCGCACAATTTTCTCGTGTCGGGCCTGTGACTGCAAAATCGAGGCGATAATGCTCAGGCCGTCGGTCAGGATTTCGATATTCGGGATATGATCGGCAGGGAACGAATCGAAAACCAGCCACAGCACGCCAGCGATCTGCTTCTGTGATTTGATCTGCGCGATCAGCCATGAGGGATACTGTTTGCCGGGGCGGTCGGCAATCGCCGGATTCAGATGGATACCCATCGGCAGGCTGTTGGCAGCCGTCCGGAAGAATTCTGTATCAATCGTCTCTTCTGGTGAAAAGCCGTGAGTCTCGATCAGGTCGGGATCATTGAAAAGGATAAATGCCGCGCCCGCTGCACCTGTCAGGCTGCGCCCCAGTTCGAGAATTGGCTGGATGCTGCCTTTGGCTGATGCTGACGTCGCAATGGTGTGGAGGACGTGCCGCAAAATCGCCAGTTCATCGTGATCCTGCTGCTTTGCATCGAATGATTCCATTGCATACCCTGTTTCTGAACGCGCTTTATACGTTTCGCAATTATAGTATGAACGCTCGATTCGAGACAACCGAGTCTTAATGCTATGGTTTGCCGTTGTGATTTTTCGCCTGTTCAAAGCCGCGCATGATCAGATCGTAGGCTTCGTTCAGGTGCTGCATCTGATGTGTGGCATCTGCGGAGGTGTTGGTATCGGGGTGATACTGACGTGCCAGCCTGCGGTAAGTGCGCTTTACCGTGGCCTGATCGGCATCGGTTTCCAGCCCGAGGACCTCCCACGGTGTACGTGGACGGTGTGCTGGTGTAGTGGATTGTCGGCGGTGGCGCGTTCGGTGAGTATTGTGACCAGTAGCTGATGCCGTCTCAGGATGGTCGAAATCAGCGATGCGCCATGTGCCGCGCAGCATCGGGATCTCATCGATCACGCGAAAATCGCAGCCGAAGTTCGCGACATTGACATCTGGCCCATAGCGGACAAGCCGTTCCTGCCCATGTGGCTCAAAATAGGCGGGGAAAATGTGGATGTCCTTACCGTAGACGCTGAAGGCGTAAATGCGGTCACCGTAAAGCGTATAGAGCGCTTTCAGCCACTCGTCCGGCATGATGATGGTATTGCTTTCTGGCAGAAACATCTCTGCCCAGATTACAAAGAGTGTAAAGATATTGGCAGCGTTGTTATCCGCCACGGTCAGTTTGATTTCGTAGGGTGGGATGACGGTTTCGATCAGATAGATGCTGATGAGTTCGCCGGTGATGAGCTGTACCAGCAGGTTATCGCCGCCGTCGTGGACCACCTCAACTTTGCCGGACTTTTCCAATTGGCGCACGAGATGGGCGCTGGCATTATAAGTGTCAAAACGTACCATTAAAGGTTGAAAGCCATCTGGGTTATGTGTGGAAAGATGCTGCAATTATAGCGGTTCTGGGCTGAAAGTGGTGTGTTCAGACTCAGCAGCGGCGAGAACCTATGTCTCGCCGCTGCCTTGATGCTTTGATTATACAAGCCTGCAGTTAATGGTGCGGTCACTGTACCGTAAAGGGGACCACAAATGGCTGCTGAAGGATTGAGGAATCAGTGGCGATGATAACCAATTGCAGCTCATAGTTACCCGGCACCAGCCCCGGAGGACCCGGCAGGAAATCAAGCTGGGTTTCGGTGAGGTCGTTATCGTAGTGAATATCGCCGATGGTCGTCCAGTTGGGGAACTGGCCGCCGCGAATCTCCAGTTTGAAGTACTGCGCCTGATTGCGATCGAAGCGGACGGTGCCGATGATCGGCATGCCGCCTTCAGGAACCACCTGACCGGGCTGCGGTGATGAGATGCTGGCGGTTGCCACGATCGGACCATAGCCACTGCCGAAGCCGGCACCTGATACCAGTTCCGGCGTGCACTGGATCGTGGGCAGGAAGGCGAGGCCAGCACGCCGTGCATGTTGCTCCGCATAGGCGGCGTCAACAGGATCTGGCGGTGGGGCGAGGAACAGCAGTTCCTGTGCGCCCGGTGCATTCTGGATCTGATCAACGCGCACCCGGCAGTACTTTGGCGAGGGTGGCGTGACACCATCCGTCACCTGAAACTGGATTGCAGCGCCAATATGTTCAGGGATCGGTACGACCACGGCACGGTAGACACCGGGATCTGCCGGGACGACGTATTCATCAGGATTGGTGGGTGGCTGCGGGAATCCGCCGCCCGGATATGCCAATGTACCATCACCTGCTGGAACTCCGGCGGGGGAGTCGAGGAACCATTCGCTGCGCTGACGCGGACACTGGGTTGACGGATCGGTCAGGGCGCGGAGATCGCAGACCTGACGCTGGCTGATCCCCTGCGGGACCTCGAACTGGTCATTCAGAAGCTGGTCGTTGTAGGCAAACTCTGATAGCAGCTCATTGTTTGAATAGATCTGCGTCAGTACACGGTTCCAGATCGGGGCCGCGCCGGTCAGACCGGATGAGTTGACCATCGGTTCGCCTCGGCTGTTGCCGACCCAGACACCGACCGCCACATTACGAGTATAGCCAACGGTCCAGTTATCCTTGACATCATTGGTCGTACCGGTCTTGACGGCACTGATGATCCCCGGTGTATAGAGGTCGCTAGTCGCACCCATCACTGGTGTGCGGGCTGCATTGTCGCTGAGGATGTCGCTGATCAGGAAGCCGATACGCGGGTCCAGAACCTGAGAGGTGATGCGGCTCTGGTTGAAGGTGTTCTCGGTCTGATTGCCGTGCGGGCAGCTATTTTCGTACTGATAGAGGATGTTGTTGTCGTTATCGAGTACACAGAGAATGCTCTGTGTCTGGACAAGCTGGCCGCCCATTGCAAACACGCTGTAACCGCGTGTCAGCTCCATCAGGGTGATTTCACCGCCGCCGAGGGTCAGCGAAAGCCCATAGAGGCTGGCATCCGTGCCGAGGCTCTGGACGCCGAAGCGTGCTGCAAAGTCCAGCAGATAATCGACACCGACATTGTGACGCAGTACCTGCACCGCCGGGATATTGTAACTGTTGGCCAGGGCATAGCGCATCGCCATCGGTCCGTGGAAGGTGCCGTCGTAATTGACAGGTTCATACGGAGCCTGACCGGGAAGCCCGATTTTGGTCCGGGTATCCCAGATGATGTCGCCAGCAGTCATGCCGCGCTCCAGCGCAGCGGCATAATTGAAGGCCTTCATGGTACTTCCGGGCTGACGGCGTGCGGTGGTTACATTGACACGACCATCAATCGAGTCATCGTTGTAGTCCTTACTGCCGACCATCGCGAGTACTTCGCCGGTGATTGGCTTGAGGACGACGACTGCGCCGTTCCCGACATTCTGCGCCTGAAGCTTGCTGACCTGATTGAGCACTTCGGCCTGCACCATATCATTGATGCGCATATCCAGTGTGGTGTAAACACGCAGACCGCCGAGGGCGATGTCCTCCGGGGCGTAGCCGATGCTGGTCATCAGGTTTTCAAGCTGACCCTGCACCCAGACGGTAAAGTGGGGGGCACGGAACTGAATGTCGGAACTGCTGAACGACAGCCCCTGACGAATGGCCTCATCTCGCTGTTCCTGTGTGATAAAGCGCTCATCGACCATCTGGTCGAGCACCTCACGCCAGCGGTTTTCAACCTGCTGCTGGACAATCGGGTCCGGGTTCAGCGGATCAAGCTCGGCAGGGGACTGCGGCAGACCGGCCAGCAGCGCCGCTTCTCCCAACGTGAGGTCAATGGCCGATTTCCCGAAGAAGACCTGTGCGGCGGCTTCAGCGCCATAGGCGAGATTGCCGTAGTAGATCTCGTTGAGGTAAAGCTCAAGGATCTCATCCTTGCTCTTGCGTCCGGTGAGCGCGATCGCCAGCAGGATCTCTTCCGCCTTACGTGAGGCAGACCGTTCGGCGCGTTTCTCCGGGTCGAACAGCACATTACGCACCAACTGCTGGGTGATAGTGCTGCCACCTGCGGTGGAGTCATTGAGGCCGACATAACCCATCAGCGCAACCGTGGTCGCCGGGATGTCGATGCCGATATTCTCATAGAAGCTGTCATCCTCGATGGCGACAGTGGCGTTAATCAGATCCTGCGGCATATCAGCCAGCCGGATGTTGGTGCGGCGGCCTTCGTTGAAGACCTCATAAAGCTGTTCGCCGTTGCGGTCGTAAAGGAAGGTGCTCTGGAACGTGTCGTACTGATCAACACGGTCGATATTTTCGTCGAGGAGGTCGCCGATGCGGGCATAAGCCACGAGTCCGGCAACACTGGTGACACAGGCAAGGCCGCCGCAGAATGTTACAAACAGTCCGAGGAAAATCGCCAGACAGCCTACACGGAAACGCCGGTTTTCACCCGGTCGCCGCTTGGGTAAGCTCTGACCGGCAGGGGCAGCACCATAGGGCGCGGGGCCATTTCCTACCGGAGATGGGACCGCCGGAGCAGCGTTATACGCTGCGGGATTGCGATAAGTCTGATGCGGCTGTGTCGTCTGCTGTGCGGGTCTGAAGCGGTCATCCTGCCGCACAGTGGGTACATTTGCAGGCGGGACACCCTGCACACGTGGAGTCTGAATGGTGGGTTCAGACCGCCGCACTGTAGCGAAGTCCGGATTAGGATCAAGCCCGTCACTGCCCGCGAGTGTCTGCTGCTGGTGAGATGGCACGTCCGGCGATTTCTGATGCGGCATGGTCATCATCTTGTTGATCATGCGGCCTTCACGGGGTTCGCCGTCTTCTGAAGAAGGCAGCCGGAAGGGGACATCGTCTTCGTTGGCGACTTCCTCAAGATTTAAAATCGGTGGAATCGGCTTACCGTCCACCACTTCAAGGTCTTCGGTTTCATCGGTATCGTACACTTCCGTCACCGCTTGCGACAAGCTGGCCCAACCGGTTTCCGGTCGGTCCTGTGCACGGAGTTCTTCGTCGCTTAACTCCGGCTCTTCCTTAGGCAGCCGAAACGGGATGTCTTCATCCCGATTATAGGGATCTTTCCTCTGATCATCTGTTGGCATTTAAATCTGAACTCCACATCGGACAGTGCGCGCAGTCATGCGCATGGTTAATGGTCGCATGGCGATTGGTTTTCCAGTCGTTCTATGACTTACAAAGTGTATCATAACAAGTGGATGGTTATCTGACGTTTACCTGACCATCATTGCACGCTGATATCACAATAGTTCAACGGGTATAATGCTGGCTGATGATTTAATAAAGATTTTATGCATATTGATTGTTAAAGGAGATTTCAATGCTTGTTCAGAATGATGAACAGCAGCAGGCTGAGTCTGCTGCACAGGCGAATATCCTGACGGCGCAGCATCTCAACGGGCGCTCTCCAGTCGAACGGATGGTGCCGTTTCTGAATATCCGTCATCTGCTCTCGATGCAGTCCAAAGTGGCGGGTGGTCGTCCATATCTGATTCACTATGATGCTGAGAACCAGCGTGAGATCCTCTCATATAACGAATTCAATGCGCGGGTGCATCAGGTGGCGAACTTCCTGCATGATGACCTCGGTATCCGCCGTGGAGATCGGGTGGCGACGATGGCCTACAACCACAGTGATACCGTCGTCATCTATTTCGCGTGCTGGATCATTGGTGCGTGTGTCGCGCCGCAGAATATCGCGGAAGATGACCGCCGGATTGCCTTTATCCTGCGCAACAGCGAAGCGAAAGTCTGTCTGGTGCGGGAAGAGTATCTGGAACGCGCAGAGCGCATCATCAGAGGCGATGGTGAACCCGACTCCGGTGCGCCAAATGTTCAGGCGATTGTACAGGTCGGCGGCAACGCCAATGACCATTACATTCACTTCCACTCAATGGTTAAAAATCTGCCATACACCTATCTGGGGGATGGCGCACCCGTTAAATCCAGTGATGACGCAATCCGTGTCAATGAGGCGACGCCGACGCTGGATGATGAGGCGCTGCTGGTTTATACCAGCGGCACGACCGGCGCACCCAAGGGCGTGATCCTGACTCAGTACAATCTGCTGGTGGATGCCTTTGCGATTTCGCAGGCGCAGGGTATCACTGGCAATCAGCGGCTGATGTGTGTGCTGCCGATTCATCATGTCAACGGGATTGTAGTCACGCTGATGACTCCATTGTACGCGGGAGGATCAGTGGTGCTGAATCGCGCCTTTTCGGTGAGTCACTTCTGGCGTCTGTTGATCGAGGAAAAGGTTAATGTCGTCAGTGTGGTGCCGACGCTGCTGCAATTTCTACTGGAACACGGTCAGAAGCAGCTTGAGGCCGGGAATCCGGTCTTCGGTGATGGTATCCATCGGCGCGGCCTGACGCACTTTCGGCATTTTATCTGCGGGGCTGGTACGCTGTCGATGACACTGGCGCGTGAGTTCGAAGACCTGTTCGGCTTCATGATCCTGCACGGTTACGGTCTGAGTGAAACTACCTGTTACAGTTGTTTTCTGCCGATTGATGTCTCCTGGGAAGAGCACCAGCAGTGGATACTGGAACACGGCTATCCCAGTATCGGGATGCCGGTCATCACCAATGAAATGGCGATCTTTGACACTTCGGGGAATGGTCAGATGCTCGATGAAGGCCAACGTGGTGAAATCTGTGTGCGTGGGCATAATGTGATGCAGGGTTACTTCAAGCGGCCAGATGCCAATCAGGAGACGTTTAAATTCGGCTGGTTCCGCAGCGGTGACGAGGGATTTTATCTGACAGATGCACGTGGACGTCGGTTCTTCTTCATCACTGGACGCATCAAGGAGCTGATCAACCGCGGTGGCGTCAAGTTCAGCCCATTCGATATTGAAGAAGTGCTGCTCGATATCCCGGGCGTCAAAGTAGGGCTGGCGATTGCCTTCAAAAATGATTATTACGGCGAAGAAGTCGGGGCGTACATTGTCCCCGAAGAGGGTGTGACCCTGACTGCTGATGAGGTGCTTCACTACTGTCGGGAACGCCTGACGTTCGAAAAGGCACCTAAAGTGGCGGTGTTCGGCAGCGAAATTCCGGTGACATCGACGGGGAAATATCAGCGCTTGCAGTTACAGGCGTTGTTCGCGGAGTGGCAGGGTACGCAGTTCCGTAAGTAACTGCTGATAGGTGGTGCGTTGGTTTAATATGCGCCCTGCCGCAGGATGACGCGTGGAAGCGTCATCATCAGGATCTGTGCATCGAGCCGGATGGACCAGTTTTCGATGTAATAAATGTCGAGCAGGCACATCTCATCGAAGGGTACATCACTGCGTCCGCTGATCTGCCAGAGACCGGTAATACCCGGCATGGTTTGCAGGCGCTGCATATGCCAGCTTTCGTACAGTGCGACTTCATCAGGGGTAGGTGGGCGCGGCCCGACCAGACTCATCTGCCCCTGAAGGACGTTGAGGATATTTGGCAGTTCGTCGAGGCTGGTCTGCCGCAGGACACGGCCAATACGGGTCACACGAGGGTCATCGACCAGCTTCGGATGGCGCGGGTCAAGCTGATTCTGTTCAACGATCTGCTGGCGGTACTGGTCCGCATTGGGGATCATGCTGCGGAATTTGATCATGTTGAACGGACGGCCATTTTCGCCGATGCGTTTCTGCGTATAAAAGATCGGGCCTTTGCCTTCAAACAGCAGCAGCAGGGCGATCAGCAGGAAGAGCGGCACCCAGAGCGGCGAACCGAGCACGATAATCAGGATGTCGAGCACCCGTTTGACCAGACGACCGCCGCCGCGCAGCGGGACGCTGCCATTTACACCTAGCAGCGGGATACCGTCTAGGTTTTCAATGTTGACCTGACGCAGATTAAGCTGGAAAACATCCGGCACGACGCGCACTTCGATGTTCAGACGCTGGCAGGTTTCCAGCAGATCCATAATCAGGTCGTGATGCTTCCAGCGCAGGGTGATGATCACCAGTTCAACCGCTTCCTGTTTCAACACATCCTCGAACTGATCCAGACGTCCAAGCCCACGTACCCGACCCAGATTAACCATGCCGCGAGAGGGATCATCGTCAAGGTAGCCAATGGGCCGGTATCCGAGTTCCTTTCGGGCCATGATCGTCCTCAGAACCGCCTGACCCACATCACCCGCGCCGACGATCAGCACGTTCTGGACACCGACGCCTTTACTGCGCAGATAGGCCAGCACGCTGCGCTGGACAACCCGTGCCAGCGCCAGCAGCACAATGGTGATACCAGCGGCATAGATCAGCATCAGGCGGCTGAAAACATAAGGCTGTGTGAAGAAACTGACCGCGAACAGGGTCAGGGTGGCGCTGGCGACACCGTTAATGATAGTGTAGACCTCTTCAACCCATGAACGTCCACGCACAATGCGATATAGTCCCACGCCGCGATACTGGAACTGGAGCCAGACGGCAAAAATCAGCATGTAGGGGATATAAGGGGCAAACGGCGCACTGTTGACTTCCAGTACTGGGCGGAAGATCTCCAGTTCGTAGCGTGCGATATAGGCCAGAACGAAGGCAAGGCATGCAAGAGCAAAATCGACGATGGGCATCGGATTGCGAAGCTGATCAGGTGCAGCGGTCACGGTGTGCGGCTGTCCAGTGCCTTTTGGTAGCTGGTGACCGTTGCCTGAGCGGTCTTTGTCCAGCGATACCGCTGCGCTTCCATTAAGCCTTGTCTTCGAGTCTGTTCCTGCCATAGCTCATCATGAAAGGCGCGTTGCAGCGCCTCTGTCCATTCAGTGACGTTATAGGGATCGATCTGAAGGCCGCTGCTGCCTGCAACTTCTGGCAGCGAGCTGGCATCCGAAATGATAACGGGCGTGCCGCAGGCCATAGCCTCCAGAACCGGCAGGCCAAAGCCTTCATAAACCGACGGATAGATAAATACTTCCGCGCTATTGTACCAGAGTGCCAGATCCTGAGCAGGCACAAACCCCGGAAAAAACACATCGTCTTTCAAGTTGTACTTTTCGATGGCAGTATCGATCTCATCGGCCATCCAGCCCCGGCCACCTGCCAGAAACAGCGGCAGACGCTCACTTTGTGGAAGCGCGGCGTATGCCTGTAAAAGAGTCGGAAGGTTTTTGCGGGGTTCCAGCGTGCCGATAAACAGCCAGAAACGCTCTGGCAGGCCCTGCTGCTGACGGAAGGCAGCAACCTCGGCAGGATCAAGCGGTCTGAAGCGCTCGGTGTCATAACCGCATGCTGCGACATCGATTTTGTCGCCTGGAAGTCCGAATGACTGCTCAAGATCGCGTGCCGTGCTGTGCGAAATAGCGATCACGCGGTTTGCACGCTGACAGCTTAGCCTTGTGAACATCTGAAGGTATAGACGCCGTGCTGTTGTCAGTACCTGTGGATAATGTATGAAGCTCAGGTCATAGACGGTGACGACACTGGGCTTTGTCAGCAGCAGTGGTGAAACAAAGGCCATTGCGTGGTAGAGATCGAAATCATGAAGGCTGAAGGGCTGAACGGCCTGCTCCCATAGAATGCGGTTGAGCGGGCGTTCAGTATGCCAGCGGGAGCGGCGCATGGTGACTCCCGGATAATCGGTTTGTGCCTGCTGACCAGCCATGACGGTGAGGTGCCAGTCAGGGGGCACAGCGTCTCCAATGTGCATCAGCATGTTATGGATGTAGCTGTGGATTCCCGCACTGCGATAACCAGACTGACCAGATAACAGATGGGCGTTGATTCCGATATGAGTCACGTTGATGACCAGATCCAAGCTCTACGTCTGTAAATATTTGTGTAAAACGTCACAATCACGCAGGTGTATTTCATCCAGCGCGTTAAGATAGTAGCACAATGACCGTCAAATGTGGCGATGAAAGGTGATACAGTCTGATGCGAAGTGTAATTGAGCCGGGAAATGCAGCCCATCTTACAGAACTTATCAAACTGCGCTATGGGTGGGTGCATGAACTGCGCTGGACACCTGATGGCCGTGTGCTGGCGTTGGGCAGCGGTAATACCGTGCAGCTCTATATTGATGGTATCGGCACAAAGGCCGATCAGGTGCTGACAGGACATGATGCGCCGGTCAAGTCACTTGATTTTGATCCGCACGGGCGCTATCTGGCGACGGTGGGGGCGGATCTTGTCTCGTATGTATGGGATGTGAGTCAGACGACCGCACCCATGCTGCGCCTGACGGGGTATAAAGATGCGCTGAATACGGTGGCCTTCAGCCCGGATAGACGCTGGCTGGCGGCGGCGGGGGTCGAGCATCGGATATATCTGTGGGATATGGCAGCAGGTGGAGCATTGCACAGCTCCTTTGCAGCACATACAGGAGAAATCAACAGCGTTGTATTTTTGAACGACGCTACGCTGCTGTCCGCCAGTCGTGATCGCAAAATCCTGATGTGGAATATCCCGGATGCGACTGCGGCGTCCCTGATCGGTCAGCATGAGAACTGGGTACGGCGGCTGACACTGAATCCCGCGCGGACGCTGCTGGCATCTGCATCAAAGGATGGTGCAGTACACTTATGGGACACAGAACGACAGGAACTGAAAGCGGTGATCGATGCGCACGAAGATGGGGCAGACTCCATCGCCTTCAGCCCTGACGAAAAACTGTTGGTGACGGGTGGTCGTGATTATCAGATCCGCATCTGGGATATGGAAACGGTGCTGTCCAAAGGGAGGCTGGATATGCGCGACGCTGTTGCCACCTTGTCAGCGCATACCAAGCCGGTGATGGCTCTGGCGTTTAACCCTACGGGTACGATGCTCGTTTCCGGAGGCGGGGACAATTCGGTGCGCATCTGGAGTATTGGCGAAAGTTAGCGTTTTGGATCAGGCTGTACGGGACGGACCACATAAATGCTGCCCCCGCCGGTGCTGATATAGATCCATCCTTCCGGACTGAGTGCAGTACCATAGACGTGATGTGGATAAAAGCCCACACCGCCATACTGTTGATCACGGTCAGGAAAGGCAGGGACGGCCGTCAGCGCGGTATCACCTTCAGGCCAAACGAACTCCAGTGTATAGCCGCGCATCCGGCTGGCATGGGCTGTCCCACTGAAAGCGATGGTAAGGTAACCATCGTAAGGCGTGAAGGCCGTCCCCTGATACGGCGTCAGGGCGATGGGATTGCTGCCTGAAGAAAAGGTCAGGACAGGGGGAATAGTGCCATCACAGTTGTGGCTGCCGATAGCGGTGCTGCCAGCCAGACAGAACGGTGCGCCATAATCAGGAATGTCACCCGATGAACTCAGGTTGATCCGATTCAGCTCGTCATAGCGTCCAGTGCTGAGCTGCTGCGGAGAGACATCGGTCACCCACAGACTTTCCTGATACCACATCAGTCCGCTGGGATGACGGAAGCCGGTAGCGATAAGCTGACGGTCTGACCCGTCCAGCGCGAAACTCAGGATCACGCCGTGCTCTGTGTCGTTGAGTGCTTCGTCACACAGATCACACCTTGCACCAACCCCAACATAAAGCCTCTCACTTTCCTCAATGCCACCGACAGCTATGCCCCCGTTCCAGTAACCAGTTCCGCTTGGCAGATCAGAAACAAGGGTTTCGAGGCCCCCATCTTCAGTCCAGCGATAAACCATAGATCCGCCGGTGATATACAGGGCATCCTGATAAGTGGTCAGGCTGGCGGGACGTTCCAGAGCTTCAGCGAGGATAATGGGTGTGTCGGGTACGGCATCATCGTTGGTGTCGGTGATTTCGATCAGGGTGCCTGCGGTCGGTGATATGGTGAAAAGGCGTCCGTCAGGAAAGGTGGCAAGGGCGGTGAAGCTCATTTCTGGCGCATTGTTCAACTCAACCACGCGCTCCAGACAGAAAATCTCTGTACTGGCGGTTGGGATGCGTGAGACATGTGTCTCTCGCTCCGTACAGGGCAGCGTACTGCCGGACTGGCTACGAACGGTCAGCGGGGCTGCCATCAAAAGCAGCATGCATGCTGTAAAACATATGAAAGATGAGAAAGTTGAAATTAAAGGACGCAAATCAGTTTTGCCGGGTGTATTTATCGGGAAAATCAAAGCACTTCAGTTGATTCTAAGTCGAGGTTTAAACTCTACCCACCCTCATTTGAAACCAAGGCGTTATAATAACAGCATATTTCGAATACTGTAGGACTTGTAGATGGATATTGGGATTATATCGGATATACATGGAGACTACCGTGCACTTGAACTGACACTGAACAGACTTGATAACCACCACCGTGTTGCACATATCCTGTGCGCGGGTGATCTCGTCGGACGCGGTCCTGAGCAGGATCGTGTCGTTGAGCTGATTCGGCGGCGCAATATCACGACTGTGCGCGGTAATCATGACGAGTGGTATTATGATCTTGCGCCAGAAAACGTTGCTTTTCTGCGTAATCTGGCTGTTGACTGGCACGGTGAACTTTTTAACCGAAGCCTGTTTATGTGTCACGGGAAGCCTGGCAATAATCTATGGGGGTTGTATCGGGATCATATCTCCGATACGCTGCTGAATATGATGCTGACTTCGCTGCGATGCGATGTCCTCATCACCGGACACACGCATGTCCCGCTGTTTGTGAAGGTCAAGCAGGGCTGTGTGGTGAACCCGGGATCGCTTTATACATTCAAGAGCGTGCGCTCCAGCTCTCATACCTATGGGATTTTACACCTCACAGATCTGACATTCGATCTGTATGATCTCACAGCGCCGGTGATTGAGCCGCTGTCTTTGAGTGACTATGCCTGAGAGCGATCAACCGACGCTCAGACCCAAAAGGATGATCATGACAACGATCAATCGTAAGCAGAGCAAAAAGACAAAACAGAACAAAGGCCCCTCACCGCTGATGGAAGCCAGCCTGAATATTATCGGTGAGGCGGCAACCACGGTGGCGAATCGGGTGCGGGAGCGTTTCGAGATCGACTATGTAGTCTTCGAACTGGACCCGGTCATGCCGCCGCTGCCAACCGAGCGCAATTTTATCGAGCAGCGGCTGTTTGGTGAGCCGCCGATGAGCCTGCTTGAATTCGACCGGGCACTGCGTCGTGTGGCGCGGGATGCGCGTGTCAAAGGTGTTCTGCTGATGCTGCGCGGTTTCGCGATGACACTGGCGGACCTGCAGACCCTGCGGGACAGTCTGCTGCTGTTTCGTAAATCCGGCAAGCAGGCAGTCTGTTATGCGCAGGAATACGATCTTGCAATGTATTACATCGCATCGGCTGCCGATAAGATCCTGATGCAGCCAGGTGGCATTGTCGCGACGATTGGCCTTAACCAGCAGGCGGTATTTCTGAAGGATGCGCTGGATCAGGTAGGAGTCAGCATCGATGTGGTAGCGATCTCACCCTATAAAGGCGCGCTGGATGCGGTCAGCCGCAGTGACATCTCAGAAGAGGGACGTCAGCAGCTCGAATGGCTGCTGGATTCGCGCTACAGTCAGCTCGTCCGAGCGATTGCAGAAGGGCGTCAGCGTCCGGAAGCCGATATCCAGTCCATGATCGATAACGCCCCCTACATCGATCACGATGCAGCGGCAGGTGGATGGGTGGATGCACTGCTGAACGAAGAGCAGATCCCGGATCATCTGGAGGTTGAGCAACTGGTGTACTGGGACGAAGCACGAATGCAGCTTGCTGATAAATGGCATAAAGTGCAGTCGAAGTATGTGGCAGTGCTGGAACTGACTGGTATGATCGTCTCCGGTGAAAGCCAGGAACCGCCACCGATACCCATGCCGTTACCACTGCCGCTGGTGCGGGAAACCCAGCTTGGCGATGCCACGGTCGTGCAGCGGGTGCGACAGTTGATCGAAGATGAGAACGCCGCAGCCGTCGTGCTGTTTATCGATAGTCCGGGAGGTTCCGCGGCTGCATCCGAGGCGATGACTTCCGCGCTGGAACAGCTCGCGAAGACTCGGCCTGTGGTCGTCTACATGAATGCGGTCGCTGCATCCGGTGGATACTATATCGCGACACCGGCCAAGTATATCGTCGCCCAACCGGGGACCATTACCGGTTCGATTGGCGTAATCAATGGCAAGTCGGTGACACCGGGCCTGTTCCAGCGGCTGCATATCAACCGGCTGAACTTCTGGCGCGGACGTAACGCCATGATCTTCTCCGACACTGCGCCGTTTACCGATGAGCAGCGCCGCTCGGTGCGCCGGGTTATCGAGCGCATCTATGACCAGTTTGTTGAGCGGGTGGCGGCCAGTCGTGGCATGACGGCTGAATCTGTCGATCAGGTCGGCAGCGGTCGTGTGTGGACGGGTGAACAGGCGCTTGCTAACGGTCTGGTCGATGAGCTGGGCAATCTTGACACGGCAGTGCAAAAGGCACGCGAACTGGCGCAGCTACCGTCTTCCGTCCCGCTGCGGATTTACCGCGAAAAGCCGAAGAAACAGCAGCCCCCGAAGATGATTCAACAGGCAGTACGTGCGCTGATGCCGTTAGCCGGGCTGAGCTATCTGTACACCGGTGTGCGCAAGACACTCAACGGGTCGGCACAGGCGCTGATGCCGTTCGAGATCCGATAGACTGCGGTCCACCACAACAGGGTTGAATCAAAAAGGCTGGTCCTTTCTCAGGATCAGCCTTTTTTGACTCGCAAAGCTGCCTATCAGTATGCATTCGGAACCATCGCACGGTGACGCTGGACAATCGCGCTGAGCTGATACAGGAAGTTGTCGATTTCCTGAGGGGTGTTGTTTTTGCCAAGCACAAAGCGGACCTGCCCAATCAGGCGATCAGTTTCAATGCCCATTGCGATCAGCACGTGGCTGGGTTCCTGCTGGCCGGTGGTGCAGGCACTGCCACCGCTGGCCCCAAACCCCATCTCATTGAGGTCAAGCAGGATCGAGTCCCCGTTGAGACCGCGCATGGCAAAGCTGGTATGCCCGGGAAGCCGCTCGGTCGGGTGGCCGGTGAGCTGTGCTTCCGGAATAATCTCCATAATGCGGCGGATGAGGTCATCACGCATCGGTGTGAGTTTTGCGACCACAGCCTGACGCTCGGTCTCGGCAATCTTTAAGGCGGCGGTGAGGCCCATAATCAACGGAATCGGCTCGGTTCCGGAACGGCGGTGGAACTGCTGACCACCGCCGAGGATCTCGGCATGGATAGGCAGGGCACGCCGCGCATACAGCACACCGATCCCCTTGGGACCGTAAAATTTATGCGCTGACAGGCTGAGCATATCGACGTTCAGCGCTTTAACATCCAGTGGCAGCAGGCCGGGAGCCTGAACTGCATCCACATGAAAGCGGATGCGCCGTTTTTTCAGTTCAGCACCGATTTCAGCAATCGGGTTGATAGTACCGACTTCATTGTTGGCGTAAATTAGGCTGACCAGTACAGTATCCGGGCGGATGGCGTCGAGAACTGCCTGCACGGATACCTGACCGTACTCATCGACTGGTACAAACGTAACATCGGCAATGCCGCGCTCGTGCAGATCCTTCGCCACATCCAGCACGGCGTGATGTTCAGCAGCACTCGTCACGAAATGGCTGCCGCCACCGCGTGCCTTGACCGCTTCAAGCACACCCTTGATCGCGAGGTTATCGCTCTCAGTGCCGCCGCTGGTGAAAATCACTTCAGCGGCATCACAGTTGAGGATGTCAGCGACTTCCTGCCGTGCTGCATTCAGAGCATCGGCAGCGGTCTTGCCAGCGGTATGCAGGCTGGATGCATTGCCGAACAGAGTCGTCCAGTAGGGCTGCATGGCTTCAACCACCCGTGGATCGGTAGGGGTGGTTGCACTATGATCCAGATAGACAAAGTCAGACATAATCGTCTCCTTACATTTCAGTGAATGGGAGTTAGCGGTGGTCATCGCACCATCACGCCGACCGGTATTTCGATGGGCGCATCGGTGCGATAGTGGGTGCCACGGCTGATGCGGTTGCGTCGGGCGGAAAAGGTCACGATACGGGCGGCCTGAATCGCGTTGCGCAGGCCAATCAGACCATCGTTGAGCCGGTTCTGGCGGTAGAATTCTTCGATTTCGTGGAAGAGATGGCGCAGTTCACGGTCCGCACGATCAAGGCGCTTTTCCGACCGGACGAGGCCAACATAATGCCACATGATGTTGCGAATCGTTGACATATCCCCTTCAAGCAGGGCCGGGTCCGGCTCACCGTCACCAGCGTGAATCCACGGTGGGATGCGGTCGATGCTTGTGGGCTTGCGTCGGTTTTGCATGATGTAACGTGCGGCCCGATCCCCCCAGACAAGTCCTTCCAGGAGACTGGTAGAGGCCAGACGATTAGCTCCGTGCAGGCCGGTGCAGCTTACTTCACCCACCGCAAACAGGCCCTCGAAATTGGTACGCGCCCAGTCATCAACCAGCACACCACCGCAGAAGTAATGTGCCGCCGGGACCACGGGAATCGGCTGGGTGGTAGGGTCCACACCGTAGCGTGAACAATTCGCAACCAGCACCGGGAAGCGTTCGCGGATGAATGCTGCGGGGTGTTTGCTGGCGATATCGAGATAGACGTGCTCGTAACCATTTTCCAGCATCTCCATGTGAATAGCACGGGCGACCACATCACGCGGGGCCAGTTCCTTCCACTCTGGAGCATATTTCGCCATGAACGGTTCACCTTCAGGCGTCAGCAGGACCGCGCCTTCACCGCGCACCGCTTCGGAGATCAGCAGGTTCGGTGCGCCCCGGATGCTCATCGCCGTTGGGTGGAACTGGACGTACTCCGCATTGATCACGCGGACATTGGCACGCCATGCCATCGCAAGGCCGTCCCCGCGAGAGCCGCGAGGGTTGGTGGTATTGCGGTAAATCTGCCCCAGTCCACCGGTTGCCAGAATGGTTTGCCCAGCGATGACGCGGTTGATCTCCCCCTGATCGCGGTCAAAGACGTAAGCCCCCTGACAGGTCATGGGTTCATAGACATCCAATGGGTCAAGTGAGTGATGCGGGAAGGTGATCAGGTCAACAGCGGTGTGATGCGGCAGCAGCGTCACATTGGGGCGTGTCGCCAGAGTCGAGAGCAGGTTACGCTCGATGGCGTCACCTGTAGCATCGCCGACATGGATGATGCGGCGCGTGCTGTGGGCAGCTTCAAGGCCAAAGATCAGTTCATCGTCTTCATTACGGTCAAAATGGACACCGCAGCGGTCGATCAGGACTTCCTGAACGAGGCGCGGTCCTTCTTCAGCAAGGATACGTGCTGCTTGCGGTGAACTCAGGCCTGCACCAGCACGCAGGATGTCCTCGACCAGCAGGTCTGGTGAGTCCTGTAGGCCGCGAGTGACGATGCCCCCTTGTGCCCATCCGGTATTGCTGCTGTTGGGATCAGAGGAACGTGTGATGATTGTCACATGATAATTCGGGTCATCACTGAGCTTGAGTGCTGCTGACGCACCTGCGATACCACAGCCGATGATGAGCGTATCTGTCTGGATGTCATTCATATTGTCTGAGGCTCAATCTGTATGAAAAAAATAAAAGAGCTCTTGATAAATGTTTTTGCCATCGACGTTTTAAGCATCAACTATATACGAAAGAAGGGCGATTTTAAAACCGCCCTTCGGTGATCCGGTGTGATGTGCGGCTGGACTGACAGCGTCCGCTTTTGCGGTTATCGCGGGATGCTTAACATCCGATCCAGCGCGAGTTTCGCGTTTTCCCGTACCTTCTGCGGTACTTCGATCTGATTGATTACGCGGCCCTCCAGCAGATTTTCCAGCACGTTGGCGAGATCAATCGGGCTGATGCGATACATCGTGCTGCACAGGCAGGCGAACGGTGAGAGCAGGGTGACGAACTTGTCTGGCTGTGCATCCTTCAGACGGTTGACCATGTGCATCTCGGTGCCGATCGCCCATTTGCTGCCAGCCGGTGCATTCTCGACGGTCTTAATGATGTAGGAGGTCGAACCCACATAGTCGGCCTTATCGACGACTTCCATCATGCACTCAGGATGGACCAGAATGTTGATGTCCGGGTGCATATTGCGCCACAGGTCGATATGTTCTGGCCGGAACTGCTGGTGAACGCTGCAATGCCCCTGCCAGAGGATGATACGCGCATTGCGGATCTGCTCGACAGTCAGGCCACCAAAGGGCTTGAAGGGATTCCACAGTACCATCTGTTCCAGCGGGATGTCCATCGTTTTACCGGTGTTGCGTCCGAGGTGCTGGTCCGGGAAGAAGAAGACTTTCTCGCGTCGTTCAAATGCCCAGTTGAGCGCACCTTCCGCATTGGATGAAGTACAGACCGTGCCGCCATGCTCTCCAACAAACGCTTTCAGGTTAGCCGCGCTGTTCATGTAAGTGATCGGCATGATCACGTCTTCCGGATCGGTGCCGAAGATGTCTTCCAGCTCTGCCCATGCGGTCAGTACCTGTTCCAGATTGGCCATGTCCGCCATGCTGCATCCGGCCTTCATATTGGGCAGGATCACAACCTGATCTTCACGTCCGAGGATGTCGGCGCTTTCGGCCATAAAGTGTACCCCGGCGAAGACAATATATTTTGCCTTGACCTGTGCACCTTCCTTGCTGAGCTGATAACTATCGCCGAGGAAGTCTGCAAACTGCACGACTTCGTCACGCTGATAATGATGACCCAGAATTACGACATCATCACCGAGCAGCGGGCGGATAAGCTTGATACGTTCGATGGCCTCAGCTTCCTGTTCGATGAGTGTCGCACGCTTTGCGTCACTGTGCACGCCGTTGATGGCGATATTGTCACTTTCGATCATGGTTTCCATGGTGTCCCTCAAAACCTTATGAACTGACCTGCGCTTTAGAGAGGCGCATCGATAAATCGAGTGCCGGGGCTGAATGGGTGAGTGCGCCGACGCTGATGTAATCCACACCGGTTGCGGCCACCGCGCCAACCCGGTCTAATGTCATATTGCCAGATGCTTCCAGCGGAACGCGCCCCTCGGTGATTGCAACCGCATTCCGCATTTCGTCCAGAGTCATGTTATCTAATAGAACGCGTGAGATCGGGAATTCTAACGCCGTTCGCAGCTCGCTCTCATTTTTAACCTCGACGACAATCGGCAGGGGCTGCTGCTGTGTATAGTCCAGTGCCCCTGTGATTGCCTCTTTCACTCCACCGGCTGCATCAATATGGTTATCTTTAATTAACACCATATCGAACAAACCAGTGCGATGATTTTCTCCACCGCCCATTCTGACTGCGTATTTCTCAAGCAGACGATAACCAGGCGTTGTCTTACGGGTATCCAAAATACGGCTTTTGCCCCCTGCGGCACTGACCGCCTCGACAAAATGCGATGTCAGTGTGGCGATCCCGCTGAGGCGCTGTAGAAAGTTGAGCGACACACGCTCACCAGCCAGTACATCACGTGCTGGGCCGGTCACTTCACAGACGACGGTCCCCACCTCAACCGCATCACCGTCGCTGATAAAGTGCCTGACCGTGACTGCCGGTGAAAGCATCCGGTCGGATTCAAGCATCCGGTCGGATTCAAGTATCCGGTACACTTCGTCTACAATGGGCAGTCCGGCGATCACACCGGCGGCCTTGGCGGTGATGCGTCCGATAATCTGACTATCGGCGGAGAGGGTTGCCAGTGAAGTCACATCACCGTGTTCACCCAGATCTTCGCTGAGTGCAAGCTTTATCAGGGTGCGTAGGTTTTCATCAATGAGCACGAATTCGTCCGATCGTGTATGAATATCAGGCAATATCAGTGATGATCAAACTTGGAGAAATACAGCATTTCCGTGTAACATTCCGCTATCATTTTAGCGTACTTGTGTAAGAAGTGTTTTAGAAGGTACCCCGGTTCTATTGAGTGTCGTCGTGGCTGTTACGCTGCCTCGAATGGAACGGATACCTTCTTCATTTAACCGCACTTTCGGGTCAGAGACTATACAGAATATCGAAAAACCAAGTCAGTTGAAGGTCATGACACATGGCAGATGAAGCCATCCTGCTGGATGAACAGGTTCGGCGCAAGTTCGATCAGTTGATGCTGGTGGCTACACGCATCCGCGCCGGGGCGATCAAAGGCGAACGCCGGTCAATCAAACGGGGGACGAGTATCGAATTTGCGGATTATCGCAATTACACGGCTGGCGATGACCTGCGCCGGATGGACTGGAATCTGTATGCTCGCCTCGACCGTCCGTATGTGAAATTACTGGAAGACGAAGAGGATCTGGCGGTACATGTCATTCTGGATGCCTCAGCCAGTATGAACTGGGGGGCGGAGCTGGACCCGGATCATCACAAGCTGCTGTTTGCGAAGCGGTTATTCGCTGGGTTGGGCTATATCGCACTTTCGACCAATGACCGCCTGATGATGTGCGCGTTTGAAAACGGAAAGGCTGAGACATTCGGCCCGGTACGCGGTCAGGCACGCAGTGTGCAGATGCTGAAGTATGCGCATGGCGTGAAGCCGCAGGGCGTGACCGATCTCAACCAGATGCTGAAGGATTATGCACTGCGCGCCACCCGACCGGGGTTGTGCTTCATCATCAGTGATATGTTTTCCCCAACCGGTTATCTGGAAGGGGTGAACGCGCTGGTGGGGAAGGGCTGCGAAGTGGTCCTGATCCATGTGCTGGCCCCGGATGAAGTCACCCCGCCGCTGGCGGGTGACCTGCGGCTGATTGATATTGAAACAGGGATCGCGCAGGAAGTCAGTGTGGATGCGACCATGCGTGATCTCTATATACGTCGGGTCGAAGCATGGCGCGATGATATCCGCAGCGAATGTACGCGGCGGGGAGTCCATTATGTACCACTGGTCACCGATGTGCTGTGGGAGAAGGTTATCCTTTATGATCTCCGGCGTATCGGTGTGGTGAAATAACGTATTACGTATCCTGTCCTGATCACAGGACCGTGAAGCCATATAGGGCGTAGGTAGAAGGAAAGTCGGTTCCATGAAGACGATCACAATGAAGTTTGGGGGCACGTCGGTTGGCAGTGTCGAAGCGATCAGGAATGTGATTTATATCACCCAGCGCGAACTGGAACAGGGTAATCGGGTGATCCTCACCGTTTCTGCCATGTCCGGCGTCACCGATACCCTGCTGTCTTCGATTCAACTGGCGCGGGAGGGAGATCGCTGGGGTTATCTCTCGGTTGCCGAGAAACTGCGGGACAAACATCAGGAAGCGATCAATCAACTGGTGTCCGCCGGGCCGAATCGGGACAAGATTTCGCGCAACATTGGCAAGCTGATCGACGAATACATTGAACTCTGTCAGGCGATCAATGTATTGGGTGAGGCGACTCCGCGCATCCGGGACGCGGTGACGGCTTTCGGCGAGAAGATGAGCGCACGTCTGGTGGCGATGGCTCTTCAGGATCAGGGAGTCGATGCCCGACCGATTGATGCGAGCGAAGTTGTGGTAACGGATGATAACCATCAGAATGCCGCGCCGATCTGGGAACTGACGGAGCCGAATATCCGCAGTACGATTTTCCCGCTGATTGAGGGTGGCATTGTCCCGGTGGTGACGGGCTTTATCGGCTCGACCAAAGCGGGGGTGCTGACCACACTTGGCCGCGGTGGTGGCGATTTCAGCGGGGCGATCTTCGCCGCGTACAGTGACAGCGATGAGCTGATTATCTGGACGGATGTCGATGGTGTGATGACGACCGATCCACGCGTGGACAAACGCGCACGCGTGCTGCCTTATGTCTCGTATCAGGAAGTGGGTGAGCTGGCGTATTATGGGGCGAAGGTGCTGCATCCCAAAACCGTGCAGCCGCTGATGAATCGTGGCATTCCGCTTTATGTACGCAATACGTTTAACCCTGATCATCCCGGCACGCTGATTGGGCCGACTCCGCAGCCGAGTCTTTCGGTGATTAAAGCCGTGACGAGCGTGAAGAATGTCAGCATGGTGACGATTTCCGGGCGCGGTATGATAGGCGTTCCGGGAATTGCCGGACGTGCCTTCCTTTCCGCCGCGCAGGCTGGGGCCAACATCCTCATGATCTCGCAGTCGTCATCGGAGCAGAGTATGTGCTTTGTGGTGACCGATGAAAAGGCGTTGGATGCTCGTGATATGATCACGCAGGAGTTTTCTACTGAGATCGCAAACCAGAACATCGAGAATATCGAAGTTTCTGACGAAGTGGTGATCGTCACGGTGGTGGGTTCCGGCATGCGTGGGACACCCGGTGTGGCTGGACGCGTATTCACCGCACTGGGCCGGGAAGAGGTTAACGTGCTTGCGATTGCGCAGGGTTCCAGCGAGTGCAGCATCTCGTTCGTGATCGATCAGGCCGAATTACAGCGTGCGGTGGTCCTCCTGCATGATCTCGCCCTGGAGGCCGTCCCCGAAGTTTAGCTGTCAGTCTAAGTTCATATTTAATCGACTGCTGCTGTCAGGGTTTGCTGACAGCAGCAGTTTTTGTCCATCCATATGACGGACCGATATACAGATCAACCCTCTTCAACCTGATTCTGATGATGCGTTACATCCCACGCTGGCTGACCGATTCCTGTAATTGGTACAGGTCTTCCAGCAGACCGCCTAAGCGCATCTGCCATACGTCGTTAGCCGGGATTTCGATCGCTGTCCGGGTAACCGTGACATCATCACCAAGGCGCTGCGCAAGGGCATCGCGATTGATCTCTGGCAGGAAGGGCAGCCGGATCTGTACAGTGCGATCCCTGACGATGACGGCAGTCGCCCCGACGTGCTGTGCCAGCAGCTTGATGCGGATCTGATAGAGCAGGCCCTGCACGGCTTTGGGAAGCTGTCCGAAGCGGTCGCGCAGTTCTTCCTCCATCGTCTCGATATCGTGCTGACTGGTAAGGTTCGCGATCCGTCGGTAAATCTGAAGCCGCAGCGACAATTCAGGTATCCAGTCCTCTGGCAGATAAGCAGGCAGCGGTAGTTCGAGGATGATGCTCTGCGTGGCGGAGACGGCCACCGGCGTATCGCTGGTGGTGCCTTTCAATTCCTGCACCGCCTGATTCAGCATCTGTGTATAAAGATTGAGTCCCACAGCGGCGACGTGACCCGTCTGGCGGGTGCTGAGGATGTCCCCTGCACCGCGAATCTCGAGGTCACGCATGGCGATCTGATAACCCGCGCCAAGGCTGGTATGTTCAGCCAGCGTCTCCAGACGAGCGCGTGCTTCTTCGGTCAGACTGGTGCGTGGATGATAGAAGAAGTAGGCATACGCCTGCTGTGCACCGCGTCCCACACGTCCCCGGATCTGATACAACTGCGACAGGCCAAACCAGTCGGCCCGGTCAACGATCAGCGTATTGGCATTGGGGATATCGATGCCGTTCTCGATAATCGAGGTTGAGAGCAGGACATCATATTCCCCACGCGAGAAGGACGCCATCACATTCTGAAGCTGGCGCTCATTCATCTGTCCGTGCGCGGTGATAATCCGTGCTTCCGGGACGATTTCCTCAATCCGTTCTCGTAGCTGATCCAGCGTGCGGACGCGGTTATGCAGCACGAAGATCTGGCCGCCGCGCTCGATCTCACGGGTGATTGCCTGTTGCACGAGATGCTCATCGAATGGGCCGACGTGCGTAAGAATCGGCAGGCGCTCTTCCGGTGGGGTCTGAATCATGCTGATGTCGCGCACCCCGGCAAGGCTCATGTACAGGGTGCGCGGGATGGGGGTTGCCGTTAGAGTGAGGACATCAACCTGGGTGCGAAGTTGTTTGAAATGTTCCTTTTGCTTGACTCCGAAGCGCTGCTCTTCGTCGATGATGACGAGGCCGAGATCCTTCAGTTGGATGTCTTCTGACAGGATGCGATGGGTGCCGATGATGATATCGACCTCCCCTTTGGCGAGGCGCGGCAGCACTTCTTCCTGCGCCGCCTTGCTCTTGAAGCGCGAAAGCTGTTCGATCACCACTGGGAACTGTGCCAGCCGGTTGCTGAAGGTCTCGTAATGCTGCTGTGCGAGGATCGTCGTGGGGACGAGTACGGCAACCTGTTTGCCATCGTTGACCGCCTTGAATGCAGCTCGAAGTGCCACTTCAGTCTTGCCATAGCCGACGTCACCGCAGATCAGGCGATCCATAGGGGTGACGCGCTCCATATCTGCCTTGACTTCACGCACAGCACGAAGCTGGTCATCGGTTTCGACATACGGGAAAGATGCTTCCAGTTCACGCTGCCAATGGTTGTCCTCACTGAAGGCGTGACCCTGTGCCTGTTCGCGTGCAATATACAGTTTGAGCAGTTCCTCGGCCTCTTCCTGTACCGCTTTACTGGCGCGGCTGCGTGCCTTTGACCATTCCGGCTGACCGAGGCGGCTGAGGGTCGGCGGCGTGTCGTCCACACCGACATAGCGCGAAACACGGTCGGCCTGATGAATCGGGACAAAGACCGTGTCGTTGCTGGCATATTCGATGACGACATACTGGCGTTCGTTGCCATCGATAGTACGGCGATTCATGCCTGCGAAGCGTCCAATACCGTAATCGACATGGACGACATAATCGCCTTCACGCCAGTCGGAGAAATCAGCTTCCGGTAGTTTGGCCGGACGAGCACTCTTACGGCGGCGTGGTTCAGAGCGTTCCCAGCCGAAAAGCTCAGCATCAGAGATCAGGCGTGTTTCACCGTTGTCGAGGTGGAGTATCCACCCTTCCTGAAGCGTGCCGGTGACGATCTGTGTGGTCCCGGCGAGGGGCTTGTCCTCAAGGGCGTTCAGAATCGGGACATAGCCATAAGCGTCCTGTTCGCTCCACAGCTCATTCAGGCGTGCTGTTTGCTCACTGACGACGACCGCACGGCCGCCTTTGCGCGTGAGGGTGCGGACCTGAGTGAGCGCTGTTTTGAGCTGTCCGCCGAAGCGTCCGCCAGGCGTGAAGAGGGCCGCGCCGTCTTCTGCAGCAGTGCTGAAGGTCAGGGTGCGACGCTGGCGCAGTTCGAGTTCGAGCGTTTCCCATGTGAAATACGGTACTGCCGCATTGTCCGGGATGATTCCGGCTTCGATCTGTTCCGGCCGATTGCGCTCCGCATTCTGCTCAACTTCGATGACACTGTCGCGCAGTTCTTCCCAGTCATCGATGATGATCAGGGCATCAGTTGGCGCATAGTCCAGCAGGCTGGCCGGATGAGTATACATATAGGGTAGATAAAATTCCGCGACCGGGAAGATACTGCCATTCGCCAGCGAGTTCTGATCCCGCGCCATGTCGCTTTCTGGTGGAAGGGTCGCGAACCAGTCCGTAAGCTGGGCCGCGGCTTCCGGCATACGCGACGGCAGGGCCTCACGTGCTGGCGTGATGCCGATGCTGTCCAGCCGTCCTTCTGACCGCTGTGTGGCAGGGTCAAACGGACGCAGTGAGTCGATCTCGTCACCGAAGAAGTCGATGCGGACCGGCATGCGTGAGGCGGTCGGGAAGATATCCACCAGTCCACCGCGACGGCTGAAGGTGCCGGGCTGGATGACAATACTGGCTGGTTCATAGCCGATAGCGACAAGATCCTGAAGCAGACGGTCAAGCGCAATCTGCTGCCCGACCTTCAGATGGAGCGAGGCCTTGCGGAACTGATTGACCGGCAGGGTGGGCTGCATCAGTCCACGGGCAGCACTCACGACGGCCAGCGGTGCAGGTGAAGGCTGATCTGCCGGCGGCAGCAGGGCGCACAGTGCTTCCAGACGGCTGCGGGTGGCCTGATCGCCCCAGGGTGTGCGCTCGTAAAACTGGCCGATGGGTTCACCAAAGCGCATCACCGGCTGTGTAGCCCCTAACCACACGGGAAGCTGCTCCGCAACGTTATAGGCACGTTTGATACGTCCAGCGAGATACAGAACCGGGGCTTCCCAATCCTGTGTGAGGGCCGCCGCCACATAAGGCCGTGCGGCACGAATGATATTCAGTGTCGTGAGGTCACCGCCCTGAATCTGCCGAAGCAGATCCTGCCATGTGCGGCTGTCACGAAAGAGGTCGTTTAACCCTTTTAGATGCATCATAATCTTTTTACTGGCCCGTTATGGAAAAGTAACTGGACAAGTTCAGCCTGTGCGTTGAAGCGTACGACTCTAAAGTATGCCACACGTTTCAGAGTGTAGGGACGGTGGATGAGTATCCAGTGCAGATGGAATTGATGTTTATAAAGAATCGCGGCGCAGGCTGTAGGTGCTGGCTGATGTTTGCTCAGGACAGGTAAATTGTTGGCTTTGATACAGGCTGGCCGGATGCAAGCTCCAGTACCTGAAATTCCATGGTTGGGATGTCCAGCACACCGCAGGTGGACTGATCTTCAAAGCGGTTTTTATGAACGGAACCCGAATTCAGAATCCAGCGCTCACGATAGCGGATCACCATCGGCTCATGGGTGTGGCCGAGCACGATGATCTCTGCATCACCTGCCTGATTGACCACCTGATCGAGCAGTACCCGTCCGCTGTAGGAGAACACGTGGATGCCATTATGCCACGGTGTTGCATGAATGAGCAGGAGTTTCTTTCCCTCAATGTGCAGGCTGTAGGAGTGGGGCAGGGCTTCAAGGTAGTCGATGCTCTGGACGGAGAGCCGCGAGTCATGTTTGCCTCTGCGGGCAGCGCTGACCTTGTCGGAGTCGTGGTTACCCTGTACACACGGAATTTCATGGGTCTGTAAGCTGTTGATAACTTCTTCAGGCTGGTCATCGCCATCCACCAGATCCCCTGCGCAGAGAATCAAGTCGGCTGCGTGATGCGTCAGTATCTCAAGTGCCTGCTGGAGCTGTGCCGCGCTGCCATGAATATCGGCAATCAACCCGATGCGTGTCATTGTTAGACGCCGTTCTCAGTGTTCCCACTGGCAAGCTGATGATCATGGGCCACAGGTGATATTGCGGAGTCCTCGGCCAAGAGCAGCGTGAACTTAAAGCGTCCGCCGCCAGTACCGGTGCGGTTGCTTTCTGCCCAGATGCGGCCGCCATGCGCGGTGACGATATGCTTACAGATGGCGAGGCCAAGGCCGGTGCCTTCACCACCGGAGCGCGAACCATCCATCTGATAAAAGCGCTCGAAGATTCGATCCACCTGATCTTCAGGCACACCCGGACCGTTGTCATAGATGCTGATGATCGCTTCGTCTTCCTGCTCTTCTGCCGTGAGGGTAATGGTACCGCCTGTTGGAGACCACTTCATGGCGTTGTGCAGCAGATTCACGATGACCCGCTGAATCAGGTCACGGTCGCACAGGACATGGATAGCCTCCGTATGCTCTCGAACCAGCTTCAGCCGCTTGGCTTCCATCTGATCTTCGAGACGCGCGGCGGCTTCGTCGATGATTTCGCATAGCGGCACATCGACCAGCCGGATGATCGCCTGACCTGACTCGATCATGGAGAGATCGGCCATTTCCTGCACCAGCCATAAGAGCGTCTCGGTCTCGTGGCCAATGGCACGCAGCGATGAGATACTCTCCTTGCGCTTGGGCTTGTCCTGATCGTGAAACAGGCCGTCGATGATCAGCCGGATATTGGCGATCGGTGTACGCAGTTCATGCGAGATATTAGCGACCATATCACGACGGGCGCGGTTGAGCCGAATGAGCTGCGTGATATCCTGAAGTGCGAGTCCGATGTGGGTGCTGTCACCGTCACGAATAATCTGTGTGCAGATCAGGAAACTGCGCTCGCCAACCGTAACCTGTTCTTCGAGGCTGTCTTCCTCGTTGACAATCGCATCCTCAACCATCATCACGAGGATGGGAGACTGCGTGATATCAGCAAGCGACGTATCGGGTGAGAGCGTGGTGATGCCGAATAACGCATTGGCAGATTTATTGGTCGCCAATACTTTCAGTTTGGTATCCAGCACAAGCAGGGCATCGTAGGCGCTGTTCGCCATCCAGCGATACAGCGCAGCCGTCTGCTGATGCTCGGTAGTGCGCATCTGCCAATCTGCCACGCTCGTATGAAGCGACTGTTCGCGCTGCTGGATGGAATCGATCTGCTGATGCAGGCGCATCAGTTCCTGCTCTCGTTCAGTACCAGTCTGCTCGACACTGCGCAGGCGTTCAAGCGTAGTGTCCAACTGGTTTTGCAGTGATTGGGCACGGGCTTCTGCTTCGCGGTGTTGAGTCCGAAGCCCGTTCAGCGCGTCGGCGTGCTGCTGCTTTTCGAGCAGGGTGCGCTCACTTCCTGCTTTGATACGCCGATAATCACGATTCAGGAAAAACAGGGCCAACAGCGTGGCTGCCAGCCCCAGAGTCGGCAGGATTAAAAACACTTCGGGCATTGGGCGGGCTTCCCGTTATTTGTTTTTTATCGGGCGAATACTTGTGATGGCTTCGAACACCGAACGGCCGGTGTTGGGCCTAGCCTTCAAAGCGATAACCGACGCCGCGCACCGTCACAATGCGCCGTGGGTTCGACGGGTCTTCTTCCAGCTTTTCTCTCAGCCAACGGATATGCACATCGACCGTACGTTTATCGACGAAGTAATCATAGCCCCAGACTTTGGTGAGAATCAGGTCGCGGGAAAGGACCGCGCTGCGATTGCGCATCAGCTCGGCCAGCAGGTCAAATTCCTTGTTGCTGAGCTTGACTTCCTCATTATCCTTGAAAACGCGGCGGGCGGTCATATTCAGGCGCAGGTCATTGGAGACCATCTCATCCTGCTGGACGTTCATACGGCCTGGGACACGGCGCATCACAGCGCGTACTCTTGCGAGAAATTCCCCAAGTCCAAACGGCTTGACGATGTAATCATCTGCGCCGCTTTCCAGCCCCACGATTTTATCGACCTCGGTTCCGCGTGCGGTCAGCATGATGATCGGAATATGGGCGGTGGTGGTATCGTGGCGCACCATCCGGCAGATGCTTAGCCCGTCGAGGCCGGGAAGCATAATATCCAGCACAATAAGATCAGGGTTTTCGCTGCGGATTTTTTCCAGCCCGATCTCACCATCACGGGCAGTGATGACAGTAAAGCCTTCTGCTTTGAGCTTGTCCGCAAGGTTGTTAATCAGTGTTTCTTCGTCTTCGACGACCAGCACTTTCACCATGGTATCTTCTACTTTTTGAGCCGATGATTTAAGATTATCAACCATGATCTGTAAATTCCGATTAAACCTTTGCAGAAAGTTCTTAACATTATAGAGGATGAGTGTTAATCGTTCCAGGCGCGCACGCCTGCGAGTGTTTTCGCCTCACGTACCCCATTGCGGATTGCCATCGCAACCACATCTGCCGCATAAGCCCCCACAACACTGACATCCGCTTCGACCTGACCTGAAGCCAGCGCAAACAGCGTGTCGCCATCGAACATGGTATGAGCAGGCCGTACAGCGAACGCGATGCCGTTCTGGGCCATCTGTGCGACTTTATTGACCTGATCCTTGGTCAGACGGGCATTGGTAGCGATGGCTCCAATCACCGTGTTTGATGATGTCGCCGGCGCTGATGGTTTCCATTGACGCATTGCCTCCAGCATATCGACAAAGCCGGAGCCATCCGGGCTGCGCATACCGGCCATCACCTGACCGTTTTCATCCAGCACACTGCCGAATGCATTGACGGCGACCAGCGCGGCGACGATCAGGCCGTCATCAAAATGCAGCACGGCACTGCCGATTCCACCTTTGGTAGCGAGTTCATTTCCGGCGACACCACCGATCCTGCATCCAGTTCCCGCACCGACGTTCCCCTGTGGGACGGGATCGTCGCTGGCGGCTTCACAGGCGGCATATCCCATGTCCGCGCCTGGTCGGATGCCGGGTTGCCCAATCAGAAGGTCCATCAGAATGGCCGCGGGGACAATCGGCACCACAAAGTCTGTGCCGATAGGAACCCCCATCCCTTGTTCTTCACACCAGCGCATTACACCGTCAGCAGCGGCTAGTCCGTAAGCGCTGCCGCCGGATAGCACAATCGCGTTGACCGTCTGGACCAGATGCATGGGCTGGAGCAGGTCTGTCTCCCGTGTGCCGGGTGCGCCGCCGCGCTGATCGACCCCGCCGACGGTCCCTTCTGGGCAGAGGATCACCGTGCAGCCGGTCGCTCCTTCCAGATGGGTTGCATGGCCCACGCGAAAGCCGGGGACAGCGGTCAGGGTGTTATTTTCTTTAAGTGTCGAATTCGTCTGAGTCGTCATCTTGTGATTCAAAATCCTGCCAGTCGTAAAGGGTATTTTCGTCGCCTTCGGGCAGTTCGGTTGCAGATGAATCGTCTTCAGTAAACAGAATCTGCCATGCAGCCTGATAATCATCGGGATGGACAAGGACGGAAATCGCCCCTAGCTGGACTCCCATCGCAGAACCGCCCACGGGATAATTGACCAGCGCCTGAATATTTTCAGACTTGAGGCGTCCGGCAACGATCTGCGCTTCTGGGATATTAGACGCGGCGTAAATGACAATCCATTCGTGCTGAGGGTGGTCCCGGTGAGGCTGGAGCATATAAAAGGCGCTTTCTTTAGACTGAAAGCGCCTGATTATACGTGAAGTTTTAGGTATGCGGCTGGAAAGGAAATAGTGCTTTTAGGCTGGTCCAGCAACAGGTGGATAGTGATTGCGCCGTTTCGCCAGGTTCATCAATACCCTGAACAACATCACAATGAAAAGGATGATCAGCATGGGGATCAAGAGTGTTAAGGTAGTGGACCCGGTGGTAAAGATTTCGAGGCCGGCCATATTAAAGCGATAATCGATCTGATCGCGGATCGTCAGCGTGTCACTCGATGCATCGAATAGATACTCATAGTAGTGGTTCTGGTAATCTCCGACGGTTCCGCTGGCGATGCTGACAAAAATCAGTGGTGTGCCATCATCTGCCTGACCGGTGACGATGTAGCCGGCTGGGACAATATAATTAAAGTATGACCATTCGCTTGGTGTAATCCGGTGGGTAGAGGTTCCGACGATTGACGGATTGAGATTATCGAACGGCAGATCTGTGGTATCGAATTCTGGCCAGATCATCAGCAAACTGCCATCTGCCTGTCGTTGTATGCCGATCTGAAAACATGAAATACATCCATTAACGCCCTGAGTTGGTTCTGTTGGATAGTCCATGTTTTGACCTATATCGATATTTTCAGCCATCAGTGCATTGGATACCAGTTCAGCCAGTTCAGGATTGACCTGTTTCAGAGGCTGCTGATGATCAGGTATGTAGGGCAGAATCTGAGAAACTGGGAAGTCCGGTTCCTTAACGTAAGGCAGTTCATTGATCGGAATCGCTGTTGGAAGGTAGCTGCTATCATCGAATTCCACCAGACTGATGGAATCAACCGTTGCCATTTCCGTGAACGTTGTCGATGGCCTGATCACATAACCCCAGTATGACCACGCATAGACAGCGCCAATCGTGAAACTGATTCCTAACAGCCAGAAGGGTATCAGATACCAGTGGAACAACTTGCGAATCACGGGGCTTTTCCTTTCACTCCATTGTTCACCTGCGATGCTGATGAAGAGGCCTGTCAGTTCACGGATGCAGAAGATCAGACGCGACCATCCCGATTGATGAGGTGCGTTCCAAGCCCGTTCGAAAACCTCCAGCATTTCATCACCAAAGCGCTTATAAAAGCTTTCAGGATACAGCCGCAGCAGAAGTGCATAGAGGCGTGATATCTTCATGATGAGTTCGCCATTCTGCGCTGCGCTAACAGGGCAAGTGTCGCGAGGCGCTCGGTTTCTTCTCGCAGAATAGTGCGACCAGTTGATGTGAGGCGATAGGTCTTTTTACCACGTGAGTTAGGTGCGTCTTCTACCTGTTCGATCCATCCATCATCCAGCAGACGTTTTAGCGCGGTGTACAGAGTGCCAGTGCTGAGTTTCACCCGCTGATTACTCAGTTCCATGACATCCTGCATGATGGCATAGCCGTGCCGTGCATCTGGTGTCAGGCTTAGCAGGATAAAAAATGTGACCTCAGTTAAAGGAAGCATCAGTTTAATATTCCGATGAACGACATGTCGATAAACTACATATTAAGTGATGCTGCTGAAATTTGTCAAGCAGATGCTGGATGCAAACAAAACGGACATGACTAAGGGTGTCATGCCCGCCTGAAATGGTTGAGGGATTTTGCCTATACTGCTTCAGCCGTACGCAGGCCGATGGTTTCCTTCAGGAACGTTTTTACTAAGTGAACCGGGATCGCGAACCCGACTTCCGGGCCGGTAATCATCGTGTTGATGCCGATCAGCTCACCATCAGCGTTGAGCAGCGGTCCGCCGGAGTGACCGGGGCGCAGATGCAGCCCCAGTGCCAGCCATTCGCGTCCCGTCTGTATCTCCGGCAGGTCACTGCCAAACCCGATCAGCGTGCCTGCGGTCAGGGAGTGACGTACACCCCACGGATGACCAAGTGCCATCACCCACTGACCGACCCGCAGCCGCCGCGAGTCCCCGATGCGGATCGTCGGCAGGCTTTGCCCCGGCAGATCGATAGCGAGCGCGGCGATGTCCTGCCGGGTATCTTCTGCGATCAGATGGGCAGGGTAGGCCTCATCATCCTCTGTCAGCAGGACTTCTACCGAGCGATCATGAATCACGTGGGCATTGGTGACGATCAGGCCATCAGGGTGCCAGATCGTCCCCGCGCCGAGGCTGCCATCCCGCCCGACAATCCGTACCACACTTTTCCGCGCATCGCTAGCGATCTGCGCCATTTCGTCGCTGAGAACTCCTAAACCTTTCATACGCTGTACTGTTCCTGCTTCTCTCTGGTCTATGAATGGTTTGAACCCATGATGTGCTGAGAATCAGCGACTGTCTCTGCTGTAGATGAGCCGATTACACTTTCTCGGCGATGGTGACTTCAACCTGCTGTAATTGCCCGCCGCGCAGGACGCTGACCGGGACGGCTGTGCCAACACGATCACCGTTCAGCAGGGCCAGCAGTTCATCGACAAGCTGGATCGGCTGACCATCGAGCGCGATCAGGATGTCGCCAACGTACAGGCCGCCCTGTTCGGCAGGGCTTCCGCTTTCGACGGAGACGATCATCAGGCCGATGTCCTGACCGATTTCGCTGGCAACTGACTCCTGAAGCCGAATGGACTGCGCCCCAATGCCGAGGAATCCACGGCGCATACGTCCGTGTTCTACCAGGGTGGAGACAACGCGCTGGATGGTCGTCACTGGGACGGTGATGCTGGCCCCACGAGAGATCGCCGAGGTATTCAGGCCGCGCACCAGCCCGGATGCATCGACCAGCGGGCCGCCGGAGAATCCGGGATACATGACGACATCGGTCTGAATTGCGCCTTCTGACCGTAGGCCGGAGCCGCCGACCGAAAACTGGAAGCCGGATGGATCAGCACCCCAGCGGCGTCCGCGTCCACCGTGACGCCCAGCATGGCGCTCATGACGTTCCGCCTGACGTTCGGCGCGGCGCTGCTGACGGGCGTTCCACTCTGCCTGATCGTCAGACTGGTTGCCGCCAATAGCGCTGACCACTCCAAGTGTAGCCTGAACGCTGTTTCCCGGTCGTCCGATAGCCAGCACCAGATTGCCCACACGCAGACCTTCAGCACTGTAGGGCAGGGTGATGTCTCCAGTGGCGGCACGCAGGACGGCAATGTCAGTGCTGGGATCACGGCCAATCAGTTCGGCGGGAACGGTGTCACCATTAGCCAGACCGATCTGAAGATTTTCGCCGCGTTCCACGACGTGATGCGCCGTGACGATGGTATTTTCCGCCCAGATGAAACCGGTGGCAGGCAGGCGGCGGCGTCCTTCAACGCGGACAATGCCCCTTGCCGCATTTTCGACCACATCGGCCAGCGCTTCTGAGAACTGTTTGAGGTTTTCACTCATGGTTTCTGCTCCTTCGAGAGAGGTTTTGTCGGATATCACACTCAATAGTGAACTCTGCACTTATTGTCGCAGATGCGAGAGCGGAGGACATCCGCTTTGTGGATAGGGTGGCACCCTGTCCATGCGGGTAGGTCTTTATGTGAAGTCACCTGCCGAGTGGTCAGTGTCTGATCAGGAAGGAGGCATATGGTACAATGGGGTGACTTACCCGAAAATCTGCGCCTGGTTGTGACAGCGCGAGGATCAACGATGCGCTCTGCACGAAAACGCTTGTGGCTCCTGATCTTGCTGCTTCTCATTGCTGGGGGTGTCTCCGCAACAGACATCATTCAACAGGAAATCTGTACAATCCCGGCTGAGCGGGTGGTGGAAGGCAACCTTTACGTCCTCTGTCGTCAGTTGATGATCGAAGGGGTCGTTCAGGGGAATGTGATCGGGCTGGCCTATCTTGCAGAAATTCACGGCCGTGTCGATAAAAATATCTATCTGGCAGGTGGTGAACTCGATATTCATGGCACTGTAGGTGATGACATCCATTTTGGCGGGCTGGCACTCAACATCGAATCCAGCTCGGACCTCTTGGACTCTGATGTCTTTCTGCTCGGCCTTAGCGGCAGCATCCGCGCCGCGACTCAGGTCACCGGGCAGATCGTCGCGCTGGGTTATCAGCTTGCGGTGGATGGCAACGTCACTGAGGGAATCGAGTTCTGGGGATCGGCACTGAAAATTGCCGGTGAAGTCGCCGGGAATGTCGATGCATCGGTCGGCGATGCAACTTCGCAGAATGTGGCGTCTCAGCTTGAGACCTTTCTGCTGCCCCTTCAGCTCAATATTGAACTGATCGATCCCGGTCTGCGTGTAGAAGAACCAGCGAGCATCGGTGGTGTGCTGACATATCGCGCACCTTCTCAGGGAGAGATCCTGGCCGAAATGGAAACACCGCCGGTATTTATCCCCAATATCACCAATTCCGCCTTTCTTGAACTCATGGAACAGCAGGATACACAGCGGGCGGTAGGCATCTACATCAATCAGGTCATCCGCGAATTTACGACACTTGGTCTGCTTGGGCTGGTGTCTCTGGTGTTGATACCCGGATTTGTTAAGCGTCCGATCAGGGCGGTACGCCGCCAGCCGATTTCCAGCTTTGGAGTGGGGCTGCTGAGCTTTATCCTGTCATTTCCGATTGTGCTGGTGGTGCTGATCCTGAGCCTGCTGGTCATCCTAATTCTGGCACTTCTGCGGCTCGACGGCGTGATCGTCGCCGGGGGGATCATCCTCGGCATTGTCAACATCGGTGGGACCAGCCTGTTTTACTTCATCGCGATCTTCATCTCGCGGATGATTATGGCGGTTGCGCTCGGTCGGCTGCTGGTCTCAGGCTTTATGCCGCTGAACACGACGCGCTCATGGTACATCAGTCTGGGGATTGGAGTGTTCATTCTGGCGCTGCTGGCGTCGCTGCCCCAGGTTGGATGGATCGTGAACGCGCTGGCGATCTTTTTCGGCCTGGGAGCCATCCTCACCGTCATTCAGGCAGAGTTCCGCACGATGGGGGATGAATCGCAGCGACCAGCGCCAGTTTATTATCCCACCGGTACAGCCTCAACCACGGCTTCAGTATTAACTGCGGCCACACCTGCCGCGACGACGGTCAGAATGCCGGTTCCCCTGCTGGAAGAACGCGCCAGCAATCCGGGCATGGATAATCTGCCGCCGGGTTTCGATTTCGACTGGTTTGTGAGCGACTGAAGTCACGCGCTCTGTGTGACATGTTTCATTATTTACGTTCTTTAGACGAGTTCGCCTGATGAAAATCAGGCGCTTAAGTGTATCTTTATACATAACAAACGATCTGACAGATGGACCTGAGCGTGTAAAGGAGCAAACACACGCAGCGAATGACGAATAACACAAATACAACTGGCAGACACGTCGCCGTTATCGGCGCAGGTGTCGCGGGCCTCTCTGCCGCATGGGATCTCTCCCTTGATGGTCATCATGTCACCGTCTATGAGGCAGGTAGTGAGGTCGGTGGGCTGGCGGCCGGCTTCCGTGATACGAACTGGGAATGGAGCCTCGAAAAGTTCTATCACCACTGGTTCGAGACTGATCAGGATCTGCTGACGCTGGCTGAAGAAATCGGTGTACGCGAGAAGATCTTCTTCCCGCGACCGAAGACCAGCTACTGGCTGGACAATCAGATTGTTCGCTCGGAGATGACACCGTACTCGGTGATGTTCAAGTTGCCGCTGTCGCTGGTCGCGAAGGTGAGGCTGGCATTGGCCGGGGCATATCTGAAGTATGTGGCCCGCGACTGGCGCGGACTTGAAAAAGTCACGGCGCATGAGTGGCTTCAGCAGACGATGGGACAGGAAGCGTATTCCCGTCTGTGGAAGCCGCTGCTGATCGGAAAGTTCAGTGATCTGTACGAGAAGGTCAACATGGCGTGGCTGTGGGCGCGGATCAAGACACGGTCACTGCGGCTGGGGACTTACGAAGGCGGCTTCCAGTCCTTTGTCGATGATCTGGCGGATGCGGTTAAAAAGCGTGGTGTCGAGATTCACCTCAACACGCCGGTGGAACAAATCGCCAGTACGGACGGTAAGCTTACGCTCACGGTTCAGGGCGAAGCGAAGGTTTTCGATCAGGTATTGAGTACCGTTGGACCGGGTCTGATGCTGCGCATCACCGAAGGGTTGAGCGCAACCGAATACGGGCAGAAGGCATCGCGTCTCCAGAGTATTGGTGCTGTGTGTGTGGTCTTCGCGCTGAAACAGTCACTGCTGACCGATGGTACCTACTGGCTGAATCTGCCTGCCACCAGTCCTCAGAAGGATCAGAGTGAGTTCCCATTTCTGGCGCTGGTCGAGCATACCAACTGGATGGACAAAGTCCACTACGGCGGAGATGTGCTGGTCTACTGTGGGGATTATGTGCCCGTTGGTCACGAATATCTGACCATGCCGGAAGAGGAACTGGCACACCGGTTTATGGCGGTTCTGCCGCGCTTTAATCCGGCCTTCAAACCGGAGTGGGTGCGCAAATTCTGGGTGTTCCGTGCGCCTTATGCACAGCCATTCCCCGGCGTGAACCATAGTCAGAATGTCCCGTCGATTGAGACGCCTGTCAAAGGGTTGTACTGGGCCAGCATGAGCCATGTCTACCCGTGGGACCGTGGGACCAATTTTGCAGTTGAGATCGGCAGACGCGCTGCGCGTCTGATGATGGGGAAGCAGCCTGTAAGTTAGCTGCATAGCAGTTTATGACTGCCAAGTTAAAAACTGCCAGTTAGCAAGTGTTAACGAGCTGCAAATGCTGTAGCGGTGAATAGGTCCATTCGGCCATTTGCCATATCGTCCGTTTCATTCATGATACGTCCAGTCATCTGGAAAACTCGGAGCTTTAAATACGATGAAAAACATCTGTGTCGTTGGTACTGGCTACGTCGGCCTTGTAAATGGAACCTGCTTCGCTGATCTTGGTAATCAGGTAACCACCGTTGATATTGACGAGAACAAGATTCAAAACCTGCGGAACGGCGTGATGCCGATCTACGAACCCGGACTCAGCGAGATGGTTGTGCGCAATGTACGCTCTGGCCGCCTGTCCTTTTCCACCTCATACGAAGAAGGTCTGAAGGATGCAGAGTTTGTGTTTATCTGTGTCGGCACGCCGTCGGGTGTGGATGGTGAAGCCGATCTGAAGTACGTGCGTGCCGCGGCGGAGACGATCGCCCGGACCATGACCCGTCCGCTGATCATCATCAATAAATCGACCGTTCCGGTCGGCACGGGTGACTTTGTGGCGGACATCATCCGCAGCAGCCAGCCCACCCCCATTGATTTCTCGGTGGTAAGCTGCCCGGAATTCCTGCGTGAAGGTTCGGCAGTGCTCGACTTTATGGCAACTGACCGCACGGTGCTCGGTTCGACCGATCTCAAGGCAGCCGAAGCGGTCGCACAGCTTTACCTGCCGCTGCGTGCGCCGATTGTCATGACCGACCTTCGCACCGCTGAAATGATCAAGTACGCGTCGAATGCTTTCCTCGCGACCCGTATCAGCTTCATCAATGAGATCAGCATCATCTGCGAAAAACTCGGCGCTGATGTGATCGAAGTGGCGCAGGGCATGGGTTTCGACAAGCGTATCGGCCACCACTTCCTTCAGGCCGGTGTCGGCTACGGTGGAAGCTGCTTCCCGAAAGATGTGAAGGCGCTGGCACATATGGCTCAGACTCATGGGATGCACCCGCAGCTTCTGAACGCCGTGATGGAGATCAACGAATATCAGCGTAAGCATGTCATCCTGAAGCTGGATGATCTGCTCGGTGATGTCGCTGGCAAGACGATTGGTCTGCTGGGGCTGGCCTTCAAGGAAAATACCGACGACATCCGCGAATCGCCGTCACTTGCGATTGCCCAGCACCTGATCGAGCGCGGTGCCACCGTCAAGGGTTATGACCCGGTCGCGATGGAAAATACCGCCAGCCAGATGCCGGCGATCCAGATGTGCAATGACCCGTATGAAGTTGCTCAGGGCGCGGATGCCGTTGTGCTGGCGACCCCATGGAATGAGTTCAAGCAGTTGGATATGGCAAAGCTGCGCGATCTCATGGCAAGCCCCATCCTCCTGGACGGACGCAATATGTACGATCCGGCCAAGATGACCAGCCTCGGCTTTACCTATCGCGGTGTAGGCCGTGGTTATAACGGCAGTGGTATCCTGAGCGAAGAGCGCGTACACGCCTAACCCCATCAATCAGGCGTTATTCAGCACTACCCAAAGAGATATCCCATCATGGGATGTCTCTTTTTGATTTGCAGATGGCTTTTCATGCCTGACTTAATTTTGCGTGTTATCCTCTGCCCGCTTTACAACGCTCTGTCTCATTAACGGAAAGTAGCGAAGGAAGAACAAGTTGAAGCTTTGGCATCTATCAAAACGAATTGCGTTGATGATTGGGATATTGACCTTGCTGATCAGCGTCGGCATGGTATTCGCACAGGATGATGCGGCGACTGAAGAACCTACGGAAGGAGCGACGGCAGAAGCAGGAGCGGAAACAGAAGCTCAGGTGACTGAGGATGTCATCACGCTGCGCGATGCCGCCCCTAATCCGTCGAATGTCGTGCTGGAACAGGTTGCAGGTGGGTTCCGTTCACCGCTTTATATGACCTATTCACCAGATGGCTCTGGTCGCATCTTCGTCCTTCAGCAGACCGGACAGATCTATATCCTTCAGGATGGCGAGCAGCTTCCTGATGCGTTCCTCGATCTCTCAGACCGAGTCAGCCAGGATGTCCTGTCAGGGTATTCCGAGCGCGGCCTGCTGGGGCTGGCATTCCATCCAAATTACGCCGAAAACGGCTACTTCTATGTGAATTACACCACCCGTGGCGACGGGACAACACATGTCTCACGCTTCAGCGTTTCAGCGGATGATCCGAATGTTGGCGACGCAGGCAGTGAGTCGCTGCTGCTGACGATTCCTCAGCCGTATGCCAATCATAACGGCGGTCAGATGGCATTCGGCCCGGATGGATACCTGTATATCTCGGTTGGGGATGGCGGCTCAGCCAATGATCCGCTGGCGACGGGTCAGAATCCGTCAGATCTTCTTGGGTCACTGCTGCGGATTGATGTGGATAGTGAAGAAGGTGAAGGGTCATACGCTGTCCCCGATGACAACCCCTCGGCCAGTGATGCCAATTTTGCGCCAGAGGTTTGGGCCTACGGTCTGCGGAATGTCTGGCGCTTCAGCTTTGACCGTGCAACGGGTGACCTGTATATCGCGGATGTCGGCCAGAACCGTTGGGAAGAGGTCAACTTTATCGAGGCTGGCACACCGGGCGGGATGAACTTCGGCTGGAATGTGTTCGAAGGGTCGATGCCATTCGCTGGTGGGACTGCCCCCGAAGGCATGATCTACCCGATTGCCGAGTATCAGCATGGCGAAAACGGCTGCTCGATCACGGGCGGCTACGTCTACCGTGGCGAACAGGTCAGCGAGCTGGAAGGCGTCTATCTGTTCGGTGATTACTGCTCTGGCCGCATCTGGGCAAGCTATCGGGATGGCAGTGGAAGCTGGCAGACCGATCTGTTTATGACCCCACAGATGCAGATCAGCTCGTTCGGTGAAGACGAAAACGGTGAACTCTATATTGTGGACTACGGTGGCCGGATCTTCCGGTTTGCATCTCCGTCGTAGGAAATTTTCAGCCTAGTCTGGACACCGTACTGCGGATTTGCTATACTTATTCGCAGTATGGTGGCTGTAGCTCAGTTGGCAGAGTGTCTGGTTGTGGCCTAGAAGGTCGCGGGTTCGAGCCCCGTCAGCCACCCCTACCAAAAGAAGCGTCTGATCAAATCAGACGCTTCTTTTTTTGCTTCATCTCTGGCTTACGCGATCAGTCTGATCCACGGGGACGGCGGATGCTGACCGCTTTCTGACGCATCCGCCAGCGCAGGCCAATCCGTCCGGTATATGGAGCGCTATACGTCCCCACAACGACCGCTGTTGTTGTGACGGTGCGCCTTTGCTGTATTTCTGCAATCGCCGCTGGATCTGGCGAAGTCTCAGATACAGGTTCGGATTTGGTTGGCTGAACCGGTTCCACAGGTTTGACCTGCTCGACAGGGTCATCGACCACGGTAGCAATCAGATCACTGGAGTCGCTGATCTGCGGTATGTCAATGCGCTGCGTTTCCTGTGTCTCGCTGGGTCTGGGAATACCGAATAACTCGAAGACGCTGATCTTGGCCGTATCGACCTCGCGGGTATCCAGTATGGATTCGGTACCACTGTCAGGCTTGCTGACTGCTTCCGAATAGTTCGGTTGTGCGGTGATTGGTTCAGCGGCTGGTTCAGGTTGAGGCGCTGGCGGCACGGATGTTGATACGGGTGCTTCTTCTGACACTGAAGGCAGGCTGGAGATGCTGGAGATCTCGACCGTTTCAGCGGTTTGAGAGACAGGCATCTCAGAGGTCAGTGTATCAGGTACAGCAGCAGGTCTGTCTGTCTGATCCGGGTCGGCGACCGGGACAGCAGGTGTCGATGTAACCGTTGGGGCAGGGGGACGAAATGCAGCATCGGCGTCCGCGTCCGTTGTCTGACGGGCGGCTGGAGCCGTAGTCTCTGTCACCTCTGTTGGCGCGGGCTGAATTGGCTCAGCAGGCTCGACTTGTTCCATCGGCTGGACGGCGGTCGGGCTGACAGCCGGATTTGGCCGTGTATCACCCTCTGCGATGTGTGGTTCAGGCGTCAGATCAATACCAGTCCGTGTGATCTGTTCCTCAGCCGGGACAGGTCTGGCAGGAGCAGATGAGCTTTCAGATGAAGCGCTGGCCGTGACACCTTCGACATTTGAGGGATGGCGCGGCTGATAGTGTGCGCGTGCTTCAACATCGGGCGCTTCGCGGATCAGGGCTTTGGTCTCAAAGCTGGCTGGTTGGCTGCGATTGGTCATCACCCGATAAAGCTGGCGCAGGCTGTCTACAATTTCGGATTCCAGCTTGCGGCGCGTGCGGAGTGAATCCTGCAACCCACTGAGGAAGCCAGCAGGCTCATAGCTGAAGGTCCACTGAACGATCGTGCCTTCGGGGATCTCCTGCAGGCGGAATAGTCCCTTATTGGATTGTAAGCTGGTGCCATCGACAATGCGGTATTCATAGCCGAGCCGATCATACCAGGCCGTAATCTCAAGGACCTGTTCGCGTCCACTTTTGGAGACGGAACGCCAGCGCGTCCCCTGTCCGCTTTTCATCGTCGTCAGGATCGAGACTGCCTCACAATCGACCTGCCACTGGGGATTCTGCTGTAGATCGCTGACCAGCGCCCAGATGCGCTCCTGTGAAGCGGGAATCAAAATCCGATTATCAATAAGTGTCATAGTAAGCAGTTATGCAGTTATGCAGGTAATCAATGAAATAATCAAACAGGCAACCAGGCAAGCTAAGCGATGTTCATAGGGTGCATTTATGTTACACTAACCCTTTCATTGTAGCATCTATTCGATTTACGGCCAAACATGCCTAGTCCCAGCTTTGTTTTTGGTTTTATTTTGTCAACCTTTATCGCTTCCACCTTCCATCTGGTGTTTGGTGGCGACGCACGTCGACTCGCTCTTTTCCTGCTTTCGGGCTGGTTGGGTTTCGCGATTGGTCATGTGATGGGCGTAATCTTTGATGTCGCTTATTTTAAAGTCGGCTCTCTGCATTTGCTCACAGCACTTGTCGGAGCATTCGTGGCCCTCATGGTCGCACGTATCATGACTTCAAAGCGCGTGCGGCGCAGAAGCATACGCAAAGGATGATGCATGTCTGAAGTCGAGACCTACCAACCCCCGGCAGCCGAAGAGAAGAAAAGCCTGCCATTTACCCGCTATGCCATGATCGCTGGCGGTGCGGTCGTGGGTGTGATTTTGCTGCTGTTTATCGTGAGCTTTATATTTGCGATAACCAATGTTCAGGGGGCAGCCGAATTTTTCGGCATGGTGCGTGATGTGTTTATCATCATCCTGATGCTGCAAGGTATTCTGATTGCGCTGGCGCTGGTGGTGCTGGTCATTCAGGTCGCGAACCTCGTCAATCTCCTTCAGAATGAGATCAAGCCAGCGCTGAATAATCTTCAGGAGACGCTGAAGACAGTCAAGGGATCAGCGCAGTTTGTCAGTGAGAGTGTGGCAACGCCGCTGGTCAAATTTGGAGGCTTCACCGCCGGTGCATCGGTGTTTCTGCGTGAACTGGGCGGCATCCGACGTGCCGTCCGCCGGACTGCGAAGGATCAGTAACCATGAAGCTGCAAAAGAAACAACAACTGCGTGAAGGTACGGTGCTGGCAGGTTTTTTCTGGGGACTGGTGGCAGGCGGTATCCTGACGCTGATCCGTGGGCCTCGCATCCGTCCGGTAGACCGGGTGAGTCAGGTGGCAAGCGGTGTACAGGCCAGGCTCAGCACCTTAGGCCCATCAGATCCAGTGCAGGAAGGCATTGAAGAAGGCAAGGCTGCCGCACGCCGTCGTCTGGCGGAGCTTGGTCAGCCACCTGCAATGTAATCTGACGCTACGCGAAATCGCGGAATGCTTCTGTAATATGATCCAGCACATCCCCAGCGAGGACGCTGCGCCCGCTGGGATGCTGGCCGCTGCCAAACTGTTCAGCGGCTTTTACACCCGCTAAACCGTGAATATAAACCGCTGACTGTGCGGCATCGAACGGTTTTAGCCCTTGTGCCAGCAGACCGGCAATCAGACCGGCCAGCACATCTCCTGTGCCCGCCGTTGCCAGCGCATCCGTTTTAAAGGGTGACAGTGTAAGTCTGCCATCTGGCGCAGCGATCACCGTCATCGCCCCTTTCAGGATAACGACCGCATTCCATTCCTCGGTTTTAGCGCGTGCCAGATCCAGCCGCTGTGCCTGCACTTCGTCAGTCGAAAGCTGGCTCAGCCGGCCCATTTCCGCCGGATGAGGGGTGAGCACGGTTTCGGCAGGCAGTAACTTCCACCATTCCTCGATTTTAGACAGCAGATTGAGTCCATCTGCATCGATCACCGTCGGTGGTAGTGTGATTTCTGTTTGAGAATCGCTTGTACCCTCGGCAGTGGACACACCAAAGCCCATATCACGCTTTGACTGGGCAGGCTTACGCGTGAAAAGCCGCCTGATCAGTTCCAGCGTGGTCGATTCGGTGCCTAATCCCGGTCCGATCAGCAGCGACTTATAACCTTCGATTTCCTTATGGATGGTCTCGGCAGCATTAGCACTCAGTACACCGAGATCATGTGCCAGCAGCAGCCATGTGGCTTCCAGAAGCTGACCAGCGAGAGCGCCTGCGACGGGAGCCGGTACACCGACCGTCACCAGGCCAGCACCGCTGCGATAAGCTGCACGGCTGCTCAGCAGGGCGGCCCCGGTATAATTTCCCGATCCGGCGATGACCATCACCTTGCCGAAGGTTCCCTTGTGACTGTCGGGTGCACGCGGTGGAAGCAGGGCCGCAATCCCGGCATGATCGAGTAGTTGAACTTTCGACTCGGGAAGTGTAAAGCCTTCTGGCATCTCCAGCGGGGCGATACGCAGCTTTCCTACAGCGGCAGCACCGGGGAACATCAGCACACCGGGTTTTGCCGCGATGAATGTGACTGTCTCTTCTGCATGAAGTACAGTGGAGTCAATTTCGCCGGTATCGCAGTCCAGACCGCTGGGACAGTCGATTGCCAGAATGATCTGGCGCGGCGGGTATTCGATCTGGTTCGGGGCAGTGGGATCAATCGTGCGTGTGCGCAGGCGTGACGCACTGCGGCGTTCCTCCACTGCCTGACGCACACTGCGCAGGATGCGCTGTACCGGCTGTTTCAAAGGTGGCTTTGCGCCAATCCCGAGCAGGGCATCAACGATCAGATCAGCACTGGCGACCATATTCCGCAGCACCCGGTGATCGCGGTCATCCTCGCTGTACGCCATGAACAGCCCGGCAGACTGTGCGCTGGCGAAAACCGAATCTTTTGCTTCATCCCGGCGGCTGAGCAGATAGAAGCGCACCTGTGCATCAGGGATCTGCTGTGCGATCACACGACCGACCACCAGACCGTCACCACCGTTGTTACCGGGGCCAACCAGCACCGTAACTTTTGGCTGCTGAATGCCGTCCAGCAAGGCGACAGCACGTTCTGCGGCGGCTGTGCCTGCGTCTTCCATCATCTGCTCATAGGCATAACCGGCGGCGTTGGCGGCCTCTTCAACAGCGCGAATCTCAGCGATGGTCAGGACACTCAGGCTCATGGATCTCTGTTCCCAGGTTTGAGGTTTTCAGGTCAAATACCAGAGGCGATACTACCACCGTCATGGCTGAAAACAAAAATCCGGCTCCCAGGGGAACCGGATTCGGTAAGTATCATGTATGGATGCAACTTGTAGGGATACGGCACTGCCGTGTCCGCTTTTCCGCAATTCTCAGATACTTAGTAAGCGCGTTCAACTGTGGAGCGTGCGAGTGCGATAAGGGCCTGTTTTCCAGCGTTGTCTGGCAGGACGTTCAGCTCAGAAATTGCCATCTGCACCAGATTGAGCGCCTGCTGGCGGCCTTCTTCGATAGCGTTACCTTCCAGTAGCTTGCGCTGAATGACATCGATGGGGCTGTCCTTCTCGGCAGCATAGGCCGCAGAAAGTCCCTTGCCCTGTTCGCGATCGAGGCCGGCGACCTTACCGATCGTTGTGCTGTCTCCAACAAGGTCGAGAATGTCATCGACAATCTGGAAGGCAAGACCGATATTGAAACCGAATTTGCCAAGCGCCTCCACCTGCTGTTCGGTGCCGTTTGCCAGACGTGCACCCATCACGCCACCAGCCTGGAACAGGGCAGCGGTCTTACGGGCGATGATATCCATATAGGTTTTGCGCGAAAGGTTGTTATCCTTCACTGCGCTGGCCTGAAGGGTTTCACCTTCCACCAGTGCGACGGTAGCATCAGCAAGGACGATGTTCAGGTCCTTATATGGGGCCATCAGCTCGTAGACTTTGGTGAACAGAAAGTCACCGGTGAGCAGGGCGAAGGTACGTCCCCAGACGGCGTTAACGGAGGGCCGACCCCGACGCAGAACGCCATGATCGTTGATGTCATCATGGACGACGCTGGCGGTATGAACCAGCTCAAGTGCGGATGCTGGCGCGGCCACCTGATGGAAATCCTCTCCACCACATGCTGCATAGCTGGTGAGCACCAGACGCGGGCGAATCCGCTTGCCACCAGCCGCCAGGATATGATGGCTGGCATCACGCAGCACGGTGACATCGGTCTCGACGACGCGATGCATCAGTGCTTCGATTTCCTGTAGACCCAGCTCGATAAACTGGTCGACTGTCATTTCTTCCGAACGAGCCGTTTCCACCTCGTACTGCGCTGCATCTTTGATCGCCATGAGTATTGTCCCTACCAAGCCCCGTCACTAACGTTTGTGACATTTAGAACTAACTAAAAGTATTATACATCACACGCAAAAAAGGGTCAATAAAAGCTGCCGTTACGCTCACAGAGTTATTAAAAACGAGTGATGCTGCCAATGTTACAGCCTTTCTCGGCTAACTGTAACACATTGTGATACAGCCTACCCAGAACAAACAGACGTTTCCACGAATGGAAAGTCTACTTTCATCTGGACTTTCGATAATGAAATCAGGGAGTGTATCTGTGTCGTAAGCACAAAGACGGACAGCAGCATTCTAAAGAACTATTCATCCACTGATCAAGACTGGTTCGACATGATTGGCATACGGAAGCAGAAGCTGCTGCCCACGCCGATCTCACTTTCGACGCGGATCTGGATGCCGTGCCGCGCCAGAATGATGCGGACCAGTGCCAGCCCAACACCCGCGCCCCCGTAACTACGGGTATCGGAGCCATCGACCTGGTAGAAGGTGTCAAAGATGTTGTCAATTTCCTCTGCTGCGATGCCGATCCCGAAATCGCGGACCCGTACCATCACCGTATTCGAACTCTCCGAGACATGTGCGCTGAGGATCACTTCACGTGTGCTGAACTTCAACGCGTTATCCAGCAGAAGCTGGAGCACAGTGCTGATACCGGTTTTATCTCCAAGCACCGGCGGCAGGTCTGACGGAAGCTGAAACTGAATGCGATTCACCTGATCGCGAAATTCCCACAGACGAAACAGATTGCGCCGCGCCGCTTCAGCCGCATCACGCAAAATCATCGGGCCGATTTTGGGATCGATGCTCTCACCCAGCATGGTGATATTACGCACATGGGTCTCGAGTCTCGTGGTGGCCCCGGTTGCCAGTTCCACCAGAGTTGCGGTCTGATCCGGCTCATCCTGGTGATTGCGGCCAAGTGACGGCAGCGTTTCAGCCATCAGCGCAACAGCAGTCTTGATCTGAAGCAGGGGCGTGCGCAGTTCATGCGAGACGTTGCGCACGATCATGTTCTTCAGCACTTCAGACGCATTACGAAGCAGGCGTTCGCGGTGAAGTTCAAGTTTCAGTTCGTGGTTGGATGTCAGCAATGCCTGATTGCTTTCGTACAGACGTCGTGCATCTTCCCTTGCATGGAGCAGCGGCTGAAGCAGCAGTTCGACGTGCTGCGGCGCAAGGCAGATATCCGCGCTGGTGCTGGCGGCCGCATGTTCGGTTACAAACACCAGCAGCGGCCCTCTAGGATAAGGGTCCATCGTCCGCACCGACTCAAACAACACAGTGGTGACCGATGAGAAATCGGCCAGAACAGCATCCGGTTGTGCGGCCATCAGGCTGAACGCATCGACATCATCACCCTCAAGACAGACGACTTCATAGCGCCAGTTCTCGAACGCCTTGCGATTCACGTCGAGTGGTTCAAGCATCAACAAACGATGTCGGGTTGTTTCTGCGCTTGAAGTAGCCATTAAACCGGAATCTGCTGCATGTGCTGGACGGATAAAGAGCCTGAAAAAGCTGATGTTACTATCTTAGCATAATCTGTCAAAAGATTTATTGACAGCGTCCGATCGTCTGACACAGTTGGCGCAGATGCAGCCGGTCGTGCTGCGCGGTGAACATCGCCATTTCGAACAGTGTGGTCGGCCCAAAGATGCTGTGACGGGCGGGGCGCTGCCAGGCGTCCTCCGGCAGACCTTGCAGAAACGTGATTGTCTGCTGGCGAAGTTCAACAAATGTGGATGCCGCCAGATCACCCGTTTCGGCACACCGCACCGGCTGGCCGGGGCCGGGATCGACAATGAAGGGATTGTTTTCTGCCACGATCCGTCTGATGCGTGCCAGATGCACATGCTGTTCGCGTTCTACCAGATGACACAGAATCTCCAGTGGAGACCATTCTCCCGGTATGGGATGCTGATCCCAGTAATGCGGCTGGAGTGTCTCCAGCAGTCCGGAAAGTGCGCCCGTGTTCCCCTGAAGCTGAGCGATTACCCCGGCAGGACCAAGCGTGGGCGGTGTCAGGTTCTCGAACTGGTTGATCTGCTGATAAACGCCGCCAAGTTCACCCGGCTGCACCAGCAGTGTCCGGATACCGATCTCAGCAGCAGGCCGTATGTCGTTGCCCTCGCTGTCCCCGATCATCAGCGCTTCGTCCGGTTCGATTCCCAGCCGACCGATGATCTCGGCATAATAGGCAGGGTTCGGTTTGGCAAAGTGCGTATTGTCAGCCGTGGTGATGAAATCGTAATCGTCTGCTGTATAGGGCAGGCCAGCCCACTTCAGCCGCTGATAGATCGCGGCCTGCGGATAAAGTGGGTTGGTCGCGATCACCAGCCGATAACCCCGCTGGCGCAGTGCGTTGACCAGTTCTGGTGCGAGTTCAACCGGCGAGGTGCAGACTTGCAGTTCAGGATAGTGGTTCAGATAGAAATCCTGAATTGCATCCAGAAGCTGGCCTTCCTCTATCTGACCAGGTGCGCCTAGCCGATCCAGCATCACTGCCAGATTGGATTGACGCATATCTCGGGGGCTGCTTAAAGTCCGCACAGCCTGAAGTAATGCACTGGACACCGTGACCCCGAAGCGCTGCTCAAAGTAATGGTCGATCAGATGAAGATAGGCGGGTACAAAGCCCTGATTAGGATTGCGGAGCAGCGTTTCATCGAGGTCGAGGAGTACCGCTTTAATCATTATCGAGGTCTTCCAGCGCGCTTTTGAACAGATCGAGGCCGGGACGTTCATCGTTGCACTGGGTACAGCCGATAAACGCGTCCTCGATCGGGATCTGATGCTTCAGGCACCATGCCGTAACCTCATTTTCGCGCCCCAGCCCCAGAAATCTGGGCTTGATCGTCAGTTTCAGTTCCAGATTGGGCGAAGCATTGGCGTTGAGAATATCCGGGACCGGGCAGCGCGTGCAGTCCTGTGGGCGCCAGCGCATCGATTCCGGGTTGACCTTCGCTAAACGGCATTCCTGTACATTGCGTCCACGGTTAAAGTCTGCGTAATAGTAGCGGCATTCCTTGCCGGCTGGTGTTCGCACTCATCATCCTTATCTAAATCAACTCTGGTCTGGGTGGGTGGTCAGGCGAAGTACTGCAAGGCGAGCCGCACCCGTTCCTCGACATCGACCGGGGCATCGGGCGGCATGGCCTGAATCGCCATCTGTGCTTCGACGATGCTGTAACCCAAAGCCACCAGTGTATCGATCACGTCGCTGTTCACATCATCGAAGGCCGAGACTGGCGCGGCATCCAGCCCCTTGGGCAGACGATCCTTCAGTTCGAACAGGATCTTCTGCGCGGTCTTCTTGCCGATGCCGGGGACCCGCGTCAGGATTTCGAAACGGTCTGCGACGACTGCATTGCGCAGGTTATCTACGCTGAGCGTGTTCAAAATCGCAAGCGCCACTTTCGGGCCGACGCCGCTGATCATCAGCAGGGTCTCGAACATATCGCGGTCCACGGTGGAGCCGAATCCGAACAGCGTCAGCGAATCTTCCCGCACGACGAGGCTGGTATGCAGGGTGGTGGTGCTGCCGACTCCGGCCATCGCGCTCTGAGGGGCGAAGACCTTGTACCCAATCCCGTTCACAACCACAATCAGGAAATCATGATGTTCAGCGGTGATCACACCTTCAAGACTGGCAATCATCAATCGTTATTCCCAACTGTTGTAACGATGGGTATGAATATCCGTAATAGCAAGTGCCAGCGCATCGGCGGCATCATCTGGTTTCGGGATCTCATCGAGTCCGAGCAGAATGCGTACCATCTCCTGCATCTGCGGTTTCTTGGCATTTCCATAGCCGGAGATCGCCTGTTTAACGACATGCGGCTTGTACTCGGCGATTTCCAGACCAGCCTGTGCCAGCGCCAGCAGAATCACACCGCGCCCCTGTGCCACCGTGATCGCCGTCGTCACGTTCTTGGCGAAAAACAGTTCTTCGACTGCTGACCGATCCGGCTGATACTCACGGACAATCGCCTGAATACCTTCGTAAATCATATTCAGGCGATCGGGCATGGTGTTATCCGGCGTGGTACGGATGACGCTGTAGGCGACGGGTTCAAGCGAACCATCGTTCAGTTCCCTGACGACGCCGTAGCCAATGGTCGCAGTACCAGGATCAATGCCCAGTGTGAGCATCAGGCGGTCTCGAATGCCGCAGCGATATCATCAGTGATCAGCAGGTTCGAGGCGACGCTCTGAACATCGTCCAGTTCTTCAAGCTGTTCTGCGATTTTCATGTTGGCGATGGCTCGGTCGGGGGGGAGTTCGCTTTCATTCTGGGGGTCCCAGTAAAGCTCAGCTTCTGTCACCTTGTATCCGGCATCGGTCAGGGCCTGTTCCACCGCACGCAGTTTTTCACGTGGGGTATAGACAACTACTGTCCCGTCTTCATCCACGACATCATCAGCACCAGCTTCAGCAGCGGCCATGAAGACTTCATCGAAGTCGAGGCCGGTTCCGCCGAGGATGATCTGGCCCTTCTGTTCGAACTGCCAGGCCACCGATCCGGCTGAAGCCAGACTGCCGCCGCCGCGATTAAAGATGCGTTTAACGTCGGCCAGTGTGCGGTTCTTGTTGTCGGTGAGGACATCGACAAGGAAGGCGATCCCGTCAGTACCGTAGCCCTCATAGGTCAGTTCTTCCATCTGGCCGCCATCGAGTTCGCCGGTCCCCTTCTTGATGGCGCGTTCGATGTTTTCCTTCGGCATATTCTCCGCTTTAGCCTTGCCAACGGCCAGCTTCAGCTTCGCATTAGAGCCTTCGTCACCGCCACCTTCACGTGCTGCGATCATAATATCGCGGGCAAGGCGTGTGAAGATTTTGCCACGTTTGGCGTCTTCAGCACCTTTTTTGCGCTTGATGGTGGACCATTTACTATGTCCAGACATCTGTGTTTTCTCCAATATTGAACCTGATTTCTTTTTGGAATTATATCGAAGAGCCGCTTTCACGTCGAGATATAGGCTTCCTAATTTCCAGGTAATCTCTCAATTACCAGGGACCAGCAGCCAGTTGCCGGCATCTGTCAACACCTGACCGCGAAAATCAACCGGCGCTCTGCTGTAACTTCCACATCCCGCGAGCACCGAGAAGAATGGCCGTACCGTGTTGAATTCTTCCAGTGCTATAATGGCAGCCTTTGTACAGATTTCAGACGGTTACCATTATGACCACAACTGTTCAGCATTCCCGACTGAAAAATCCGGTACAGGTCGCATGGGGTGTGCTGCTGCTGGCCTTCGCTATCTTCTGTACCATCGCGCTGTTCGGCTTACTGGCTGTGCATTACTTTTTCTTTGTCTCCACCGTGCCGATGGATGCCACGGTTGCCGTAGCGCGCGGCGGGGTCGGATACACCCCTCTGGACTTCAATGAACGCGCCGTCGGTGATGAACCGCAGTTGCTCAACATTGGCCATATTGTGAAGCCCAATCCCCAGTCGCAGGCGCTGGTCACATTCCGTGATCCATATCAGGATAACCGTGTGGTCGCGACCCTGTCCCTCGATGACAGTAATGCCTCGATCACACTGCGTACCGCGGCGCGTCCCCGTTTCGACTGGGGTGATGCCCGCTTCCTGATTGAGCTGGAGCGTGTGCAGGGCGACATCGAAGTCTTTGTCGCAGATGGCTACGACAGTAGTAATTTTCTGCTGCTGCTGGAGACCGTCCCCGGCGCATCGATCCGCGTTTCGTCATCAGGGCAGGCATCAGTGCGTATTGTCAACACGCGTGCAGAGGTTACCAATTACCGTGGTGAAGTCGTGATGCATGATGAGTCACTGGCTGCGAAGAGCATTCCACCCGGATATATCGGACGGATACAGGCCGACCAGTCCGTGATTGAGGTCTTCCAGAATCCGCTGCTCAATCTGGTGAAAAACAACACCTTCACTGACGTACACCGCCGGGTGGTTGATACCGTTGAAACCATCTCGCCGCTGGAGTGGGGCTGCGGGAATGCTGCTGAGAGTACCCCCAACGGCAATTTCACGATTGCCCGGGAAGAAGGCCGACAGGCGCTGTTTTTAGTGCGCGGCGGGGATGCTGAGACACACGGCGAAACCTTCTGTCAGCAGGGTGGCTCACCGGATGCCGAGGACACTTCAACCTGGATTGATGTCCGCGATTACGGTTATCTCGCGCTGAAAACATCGTTCTACATTAATTTTCAGTCCCTGAATCGCTGCGGCCAGCAGGGCAGTGAATGTCCGCTGATGGTCCGCATTGATTATATGGCCCCTCCGCTAGAGGAAGGTGGAGAGCTTCGCCCGCTGACCTTCATCTACGGATTTTATGCCGTCAACAACCTGAATCTGCCACAGATTGATTGTACCGGCCTCCCAAACTGTATCCAGCCTGCCGACTGGCCGTACCGCTGCTTGAGCTGTGCACAGGAGCATATTCTGGTGCGTGAAAAGCGCTGGTACACCTATTCGACTGGCAATATCCTCTCTACACTACCGGATGAACAGAAGCCGCTGTACATCACCCGTATCCGCTTCTATGCGTCCGGCCACCAGTATGATGTCCGTGTCTCCGAGCTGTCCCTGTTTGCCGGGGATACCGCTGCACCAGCCGTCGCAGTCGTCCCATAGCGGAGACTTCATCTATCATGTGACCCTGTAGGCCAGTTTAGTGTAGGGCGGACCTGTGTTGTATCGCCGTGTCCGCTCGCAGGGAATTGAAATCAAAAAGGCACTGCATGATGCGCAGTGCCTTTTGTCTGATGCCAGCGACAGGCTACAGGCCGGATGTGCGGGCCTTTTCTGCCGTCCACAGTTCCTCTTCCTCAACCGGGACAATCTTCGACGCGACCGGCCATTCCACCACTGCAAAGATCAGCAGCGCGACAAAGGTCACAGCAAACAGCCCCAGAATAACCGGGACAACCGAGTGCAGCACACCCAGGATCAATCCCAGCAGGGCCGTGGGGATAACGGCGGCGAATGCCATCGATGCGATCAGATTCATGATCTGTGCGATGACACCGCTGTGAACCTGTTCACGCTTGAGCGTCTCTCGGTGGACATGGCTGCCGACAAAGATCGAGACCAGCACGGCGATCACGCCGATAATCAGCAGGCGAGTACTTTCTTCCATAAGGTTCAGTTCGAAGCACACTGCACGTGTGCTTCGGTTCCTTTCTGCTTGTCAGTGGACTAGAACAACGTATAGATGAACGGTGCAATCGCGCTGTTGCTGCCTGCGACAATCAAAACGATGAAGACCATCAGCGTCAATACCATCGGGATCAGCCAGTAGAGCTTGCGCTTCCACAGGAATCCGAGCAGTTCACCCAGCACACCCATGCGGGCCATAAAGTCACGCAGGCCGTCTTCGCCATAAATCTGAGTCCCTGTCACGCGCGGACGCGGGAAGAACAGTTGCAGAATCAGGCCGATAGCCCCCACAACACCGATCCAGAAAACCGCCGTCACATGCGGGACCTCTTCGGCATTGGTGGCCGTCCGGCTGACGGCTGAGACAAACCCGAACAGGGCCAGCAGGGCGATGATACCGAGGATGAAACCCACCAGTGATGCCACAAAGCGCCCACGGATATCCGCCAGCGCCCACAGTGAGAGTAAAGCGGCGGCTCCACCCGTCAGAAGGAGCTGAAGGGTCGGCGGCGTGATCCCGGCGATCTCGACGTTCAGTAGCGGCAGCAGACCGCTGAGCAGAACCATCACGCCGAAGACCAGCGGGGCAATACTGACAATCGAGATATTGCGCTTCGGTTGTACGTTAATCGAACTTGAAACCTGTGTCATAGTCGCCTCGTTGATGGGTTAACTATTGGGCTTACGGATCAGCAGCGATTCCATCGCCAGCATGTCAATGTCGCTGTTATAGAAGGTGTTATAGGCATCACGCGGGGCCGTGACAATCGGTTCGCCGCGCAGATTGAACGACGTGTTGAGCACCACCGGTACACCGGTAATCTGGCCGAAGCGCTCAATCACACCATAGTAACGCGGGTTCGTCTCGCGATCAATCGCCTGCAGACGACCAGTCCCCATGTGGCAGACTGCCTGAAGCTGATCCTGCTTTTCTTCCTTGATCGGCGCGACAATCAGCATATAGCGCGGGGCTTCGTGTTCCTGCACAGCCGGATAATCGAAGTATTCCGCAGCGCGGTCGCGTAGAATCACCGGCGCGAATGGGCGGAACGGCTCACGGAACTTGATCTTGGTGTTGACGACTTCCTTCATCTCGTCAGCGCGTGGGTCAGCCAGAATACTCCGTGCGCCGAGCGCACGCGGTCCCCATTCGAAGCGTCCCTGCATCCAGCCGACGACCTTTTTATTCGTCAGCGATTCAGCCACGATGTCGAGCATCTCATCCTCGCGGCCTTCAAAGGACTCGTAGACGATGCCCTGACTGTCCAGCCATTGGCGGCACTCGTCATTGGTGTAGCTCTGTCCCCAGTAGGCATGCGGCATCACCCAGTCACGCGGCTTGCCGAGCACGATATGATGCGCCCACAGCGCCGCACCGAGTGCGCCGCCATCGTCACCAGCGGCAGGCTGGATATAGATTTCGTCGAACGGTGTTTCGTTCAACAGGCGATAATTGGCTTTGGTATTCAGCGCGACACCGCCCGCCATCACCAGTTTGCTGAGGCCGGTCTGCTTATGCAGTTGATTCGCAATCGCGATCAGTGCATCTTCAGTGGCCCGCTGGATACTGGCTGCGATGTCGGCATAGTGCTGGTTTTCCTGCATGGCCGCACGCTCAGCTGAGCGTTCCGGATTCGTCGCCATCGTGAAGAAGTCGGCTTCCGGTGGGCGCGGCTGACCGAACAGCTCGATGAAGCGCTGGCTGTAACTGGAATCAGCCGACTGATGGAAGCTGAAGTAATCCAGGTCCAGATGGAAACTGCCATCCTGCGGATTCAGTTTGAAGACCTTCTCAACTTTATCGAGATACCTCGGCTCACCGTAGGGGGCCATCCCCATGACTTTGTATTCACCGTTATTTACACGGAAGCCGAGAAAGGCAGTAAAGGCCGAGTATAACAGGCCGAGTGAGTGCGGGAAGCGCTGTTCGCTGAACAGGGTGATGTCATTGTGACCGGGCGCGGCATCCCCAACCCATGTGCTGGTTGCCTTGCCGAGTGTGGTCGTTGTCCATTCGCCCACACCGTCCACCGTCAGCACCGCCGCATCTCGGAAGGGGCTGGCGAAGAACGCGCTGGCAGCATGGCTCATATGGTGATCGCAGAACAGGATCTTCTTGTAATCCACCTTCAGCTTGTTCTGGATGATGTTCTTGACCCACAGCTTTTCCTTCATCCAGCTCAGCATGGCTTCACGCCACACAGCGGAGGATTGGGGGAAGGTATTGAGGGTGGTCAGGAGGATGCGCTCGAATTTCAGCAGCGGCTTTTCGTAGAACACGACGTAATCGAGATCCTGTTCCCGAATACCCGCCTGCCGCAGACAGAAGTCAATCGCCTGCTGTGGATAGCTGTTGTCGTGCTTCTTGCGTGAGAACCGTTCCTCCATCGACGCGGCCACCAACTGGCCGTCGCGGAGCAGGGCAGCAGCAGAATCATGATAGAAGCAGGAAATACCCAGAATATACATGTCTTAACCTTGCTGCTGTGCCGACTCAAGATCAGTCGGGACCGGAGTGCGCTCATGCCACTGCGCTGACGATTTACGATGAAGAGGATCGGTAAACAGGCGAGATCCGATCCCAAACGGAACCAGAATGGTGTAATAGAATGCGGTGATAAAGAAGCGTCCCTGTAGTTCGCCCAACACCGTGGTGATCAGCGTAAAGCGTTGCCAGGCAAATCGCAGTAGATCCTGCACGTAGTTCTCCCAAAACTCACTGGTGAAAATGCGAAAACATCATAGACACTCGTGAAACCTTTGTCAATCCGGCCGCTAACCTGACCGCCGGTTGTCGGGCGGCTGTAAAGCCGCGATCAGGCATTTATTCCGCTTTGCGCGGGTAATACTGACGCCCCCTCAGCTTTTCCGGCAGCAGATCCCCTTGCGAGTACATATCATAACCCTCGCTGTAACCGAGATCTTTCATCAGCTTGGTCGGGGCGTTGCGCAGCGGCAGCGGGATCGGCAGATTCCCATGCTGATTAGCATCATCCAGCGCCTTGAAGTAAGCCTCATATGCCGAGCGATCTTTGGCCGCCATCGCCAGATAGACCGTGCCATGCGCCAGATTGATCTGGCATTCAGGATAGCCGATGATCTCGACAGCCCGAAAGACCTCATTGGCGACGACCAGCGCGGTCGGCTGTGCGACACCGATATCCTCACTGGCGAAGATCACCATTCGTCGGGCGATGAACTTGGGATCTTCCCCGGCGGCGACCATCCGCGCCAGATAGTACAGCGCGGCATCGACATTGCTGGCGCGCATACTCTTGATATAGGCGCTGACCGTGTTGTAATGCTCTTCTTCCTGCTTATCGTATCGCAGATGCTTGGATTGCAGCGTGTCTCTTAACCGCTCGACCGTGATCACAGCATCGGGATACAGGCTGCCGACCGCCTGCAGCAGATTCAACGCCTGACGGGCATCCCCGTTGGCGTATTCTGCCAGAAAATCGAAGGCTTCCGGCTCGACTTCCCGCCCAAGCACCACCGCACCATGTTCGATGATCTCGCGGATCTCTTCCGGTGTCAGCGTGTTGAGCACGAAGACCTGACTCCGTGACAGCAGCGCCGAGATGACTTCAAAGCTTGGGTTTTCGGTGGTAGCACCGATCAGAGTAATCGTTCCGTCTTCGACATACGGCAATAGGAAGTCCTGCTGTGCTTTGTTAAAGCGGTGGATCTCGTCCAGAAACAGGACCGTACCGTTACGGGCATCGGCATCACCTGTATTCTCGTCGAGATCGGCAAACAGTGTCGTGCGAGGATGGTGTGCGGCGCGGGCGCTGTCTACCACCTTACGCAGATCATCCTTGCTGGCTGATACAGCCGACAGCATCACGAAGCGTCTGCCAGTCTGCTGCGCGATGATCCGCGCCAGTGTTGTCTTACCGACACCGGGCGGCCCCCACAGGATCATCGAATGCACCGTGTTGTTATGGATCACTTGATACAGCGGTTTGCCTTCCCCGACAAGATGGCGCTGACCGACGAATTCTTCCAGCGATGCCGGGCGGATACGATCCGCTAGCGGTTGGCTGGATGTAATAGTGTTTTGCCTGGATTTAGTCATGGTTGTGTTGGATGCTTCACAATCGTATGGTAAAACTGGTGACTGTAATTTCAGAGCTGATCACAATTCACGCATGTAGAAAAGGCAGTGTCATATGGCAGTCAAGCCAGTCATGCTCATTATCCTCGATGGTTGGGGTATCCGCGAGATGGAACATGGCAACGCGCCATTGCTCGCCAGTACGCCAAATTACGATCGCTGGATGCGGACGCTGGAGCGTTCCATTCTGGATGCGTCCGGAGAGGCGGTGGGATTAGTCCCGGAGCAGATGGGGAATTCTGAAGTCGGTCATCTCAACCTCGGCGCGGGGCGTATTGTCTATCAGGACATCAGCGCGATCAATGTGGCGATTAAAGACGGTTCACTGGGTCAGCAGCAGGTGCTGTTAAACGCTTTTGAGACAGTGAAAGCACGTGGCAACCGTCTGCATCTGGTAGGACTGGTAAGCAACGGCGGCGTACACAGCCATATTGATCACCTGTACGCATTGCTGGGCATGTGCCGGGAAAACAGCGTGCTGCCCGTGCTGCACATCATCACCGATGGCCGCGATACCCCGCCGAACAGCGGTCTGGAATTCATCTCGCAGTTAGAACGTTATGTGAAGGAAGAGCAGGTCGCACAGATCGCGACCGTCAGCGGGCGCTATTACGCCATGGATCGTGACCGCCGCTGGGAACGGACACAGTTAGCCTATGATGCGCTCGCTTTCCGTCAGGGGGAGCGTTTCGCCAGTGCGGTGGACGCCGTCCAGCATTCGTATAACCAGGGTGTGTCGGATGAGTTTATCGTCCCAACCGTGATCGGCGCACCCAGCGATGCCGATGCTGATCTGGCAGTCAAACCGGGTGATGTCGTCCTGTGCTACAACTTCCGCGCGGACCGTATGCGCCAGTTGGTGCGTGTATTTGCCTATCCGGTGGTGGAAGGCTTTCATGGCGTGCATGTGCCAGATGTTGACATTGTCACGATGACGGTCTATGAAGATGACTTTCCTGTACAGGTGCTCTTTGGCAAGGAACGCCTGAAGAATACACTGGCGGAAGTGCTCAGTCAGGCTGGACTGCCGCAGTATCACTCTGCCGAGACCGAGAAATACCCCCATGTGACCTACTTCTTCAACGGGCGTAATGAAGATGCCTTCCCCGGTGAAGAACATATGATGGTGCCGTCCCCCAAAGTCGCGACCTATGATCTTCAGCCGGAGATGAGCGCTCCCGAACTGGCCGCAAAAACACTGGAACGGCTGAACACTCATGATGACGCCTTTATTCTGGTGAACTTCGCCAATCCCGATATGGTCGGGCATACGGGCGTGCTGGAAGCGGCCATAAAAGCCTGCGAGACGGCAGATCACTGTGCAGGTCAGCTAGTCGAAGCGGTAGTCGCGAAAGGTGGCGTCGCCCTCGTCACCGCTGATCATGGCAACTGTGAGCGCATGTTCGATGAATTCACCGGGAATGCGCATACCTATCACACGACAAGCGCGGTATCGCTGTTCCTCGTCAGTGCGGACGGACAGTATTACGGTCTGCGACCGCGTGGCATTCTGGCCGATGTCGCCCCGACCGTGCTGGATCTGCTCGGTGTACCGCAGCCACCCGAAATGACAGGCCGCAGCCTGATCGCTCAGTCACTCTAGATCGATCTGAAAATTGATTACCGTTACGGGCCGGATTTGTCCGGCCCTGCATTTGCGTGTAACGCATACATGCAGCCACTGATGCTCCGCGCAAGGATGTAACCTGTAGGGACATGGACGGCACTGCCGTGTCCGCCTGGAACTGCATAACAGTCCCTGTAGAGACAAAACAACGGGGAAGCGCAGACAGAGGCTTCCCCGTTGTTTTTATCACCGTTTGCCTTAACTCACCGGACCTGAACCGACTCTTTCGCCGGGACCTCCGCTTCAGCGGTCGGATCAAGTCGCAGGTCATTGAGCATGATACGCACCGAGTGATCGTAGTTGATGTAGTTCCACACCCAGTTTATAAACACACTGATGCGGTTGCGGAAGCCCATCAGCCACAGCAGATGCAGGGTCAGCCATGCAAACCACGCCAGACGGCCCGTCACCTGCAAGCGATAAAACACCCATGCGACGGCGCGGCGTCGGCCAATCGTTGCCATGACACCGCGATCATTGTATTTGAACGCCTCAAGCGCCTCGCCGGCTGTGCGGTGCTGGATATTACGGGCGATCAGGCGTCCCATCTGACTGGCGACCGGGATCAACTGCGGATAGGGATTATCATCAGCCGGGTTCAGCAGATAGGTCAGGTCGCCACCTGCGAAGATATTGGGCCGACCGATAACCTCGCACTGCGGCGTAATCGGGATGCGGCCACCACGCTCCAGCGGGACATCCAGCATCTGCGCCAGCGGTGAAGCCTGTATCCCTGCTGCCCAGATCAGTGTATGCGTCTGGATGGTGCGGCCATCAGCCAGCGTGACTTCATTCTCACTGACTGACTCTACCTTGCTGTTCAGCATGACCTCGACCCCTAGTGATGCGAGCTGATCACGGGCCGATTCGCGCAGATTTTCCGGGTAGGAAAGCAGCAGATCGTCCATTGCTTCCAGCAGGATGACCCGGGTTTCGATGTTTTCCAGTTTGCTGTACTCGGTCTTCAGGACATAGTTGTATAACTCGTAGAGCGCTCCAGCCGTCTCCAGCCCGGTCGGGCCGCCACCGACCACGACCATCGTGGTCAGCGCACGGCGTTCCGATTCATCCTCAATCCAGCTTGCTTTTTCAAACAGCCGCAAAATGTGATTGCGCAGAATCAGCGCTTCATTGAGTGTCTGCATCCCAAATGAGAACTGTTCGATCGACGGGTTGTCGAAGAAGTTGCTGATTCGTCCTGCGGCAACCACCAGATAATCGTACTGCTCCTCGTGCATTGTGTCGTTCTCGTGGATGGTCACCGTCTGTTGTTCGTGATCAATGTGGGTGACTTCGCCCAGGCGGAACTGTACATTGGACTGACCGCGGAAAATCCGGCGGATAGGGTAGGCAATATCGCTTGCATCCAGGCCGCAGGTGGCAACCTGATACAGCAGCGGCGTGAACAGGTGATAGTTATTCCGGTCGATCAGAAGGACATCAACGTATTTGCCTGCCAGTTCGCGGGCGGCGCTAAGCCCTGCAAAACCTGCACCAATGACAATGACTCTTGGACGGCGAATTTCAGTCATCGACGAACCTCGTCCCTTTTACTTCACAGCGGATAAATGCATTATATTTCATTTGTGATAAAATGCACAAACTTATAACGGATTTTTCATAGATGGCTTTTTGTTTACCAGCGAGGCGTTATAATCCGGTGCCTGACACTGATTCTAACAATAGAAGGATGAGAGCATGCCGCGTGCGCTGTTAAGTGTGTATGACAAAACAGGTCTCCTCGAGTTTGCGGAGGCGCTGGTGGAGTTGGGATGGGATCTGGTCGCCAGTGGGGGGACCGAACGGTCGCTGCGTGAGGCCGGACTGATGGTAACGCCGATTGAACAGGTGACAGGGGTACCGGAAATGCTTGGGGGACGTGTCAAGACACTGCACCCCGCGATCCATGCTGGCATTATGGCTCGTGATCGTGAAGAAGATCTTGACGCCTTGCAGCAGCAGGGTTACGCGCCAATCAATCTGGTGGTCTGCAATCTCTATCCCTTTCAGAAGACCATCTCGCAGAAGGGCACCACCTTACAGGATGCCATCGAGAATATCGACATCGGCGGTGTCACACTGCTGCGTGCTGCGGCCAAGAATTTCTTCCACTCGGTCGTAGTCTCCGACCCTGATGATTATCACCGGGTGATTTCAGCCCTGCGTGCAGGTGGGCAGGTAGATCTTGCACTGCGGCGGATGCTGGCTGTAAAAGCCTTTGCCATGACACGCGATTACGACACCGCCATTCACGCTTTTCTCTCACAGGGGACAGCACCAATGGTCGAGGATGAAAACAGTGACCTGCCGGAGCGCCTGTCGATTGCCGTGCAGCGTGCCGAAATCCTGCGCTATGGCGAGAACCCTCATCAGGCGGCAGCCTACTACAGCCGCAGCGCCGGGGACGGTCCGCTGGGCGGGACTCTGCTCAGTGGAAAATCATTGTCGTATACCAACATCCTTGATGTCGATGCAGCGTGGCGTGCTGCCAGCAGTTTCAGCGAACCGGCGGTGGTCATCGTCAAACATCTGACGCCATGCGGCATCGCCGTTGGTTCAACACTTGCGGAAGCCTTCCCGAAGGCCCTCGCATCCGATCCCCTGTCTGCCTTTGGCTGTGCAATGGCGGTCAATCGTGAAGTCGATGAGGCTTTTGTCGATTCACTGGGTGCGCTCCTGATCGATGATCTCGCGGCACCGTCATTTTCACCAGGGGCGCTGGCGCGGCTCTCTCAGAAGCGGAAGAACTGCCGCCTGCTTCAGATCCCGCACCCCTACAGCGGCACACAGCTTGAAGTGCGCAGCGTCCATCAGGGGATTCTCGTGCAGCAGGTCGATATGGGCGACCCGGATGAAACCATGAGCCGGATTGTCACGCAGCGTGCCCCAACTCAGGACGAATTACAGGCGCTGCACTTTGCATGGAAGGCCATGCAGCATGTGAAATCCAATGCGATTGTGATCACGGGCAAAGATGCGACCTACGGCATCGGCGGCGGCCTGACCAGTCGCGTGGATGCCGCAAAACTGGCCGTCGAGAAGGCCGGAGAACGGGCGAAAGGTGCGGTAATGGCCTCTGATGGGCTGATTCCGTTTGCAGACGGGCTGGAAGTCGTCGCTGAAGCGGGTGTGACGGCGGTCATTCAGCCGGGCGGATCGATCCGTGACAATGAAGTCATCGCCGCAGCAGACCGCTTCGGCATCGCGATGATTTTTACAGGCGTGCGCCACTTCCGCCATTAACCCCGCCGCACAATCGATAAAATGTCAGGATCAGGTTAAAGAGCATCTGAAAATCCATTCAGGCGGACAGGGCAGACTTTCCTTACATCCTATGTAAAGACAACACCGAACATGTTTACATGTCGTTGTCCGCTGCTTCCACTGATGCATCGCGACCTGTGGTCCCAGTCGCAGGGGCGACCCGATGTGGTCGCCCGCTGCGAATCTGACATCTTCATCATTTGAAAATTCTAACCGCACAACGAGAACATCTGTGCTATGCTGTAAAGTCCCTGTAGGTAATTGTGTCTTCACTACCTGCACGTTAACAAGATTTCTCGATGCTCACCACAAAAGTTTAGCAGCAGCACAACTTTTTCTGTGCTGCTGCTGCCGCTGCTGCAAGCGGATTTGAACCTGAACATTGGCGCATCGCCATCATTGCAGCGCACTAATGCTGCAAAGTGCTGCTGAACGCTGCAAAATGCCGCAAAACCACGGTTTCAAAGTGTTATGAAACCCTAAAACCCTGTTTTGCCAGAGAGGTCAGGAGATGAGGTTCACGCATGGCAATTTCTAGAACAGACCGCCGTCTCCATCGTCCATCGCCTCTTCCTCGGAGCCAAGCAGACCAGCGAGGAAGTCCTCGTTTTCGTCGGCCTGCTGGCGGCTCCGGCGATTATTCCCGTAAATAGGACGATCACGCGGAAAACGACTGCGCAGGCTGTAGCGTTCCAGATCATCATCTGCCAGTGATGGATTACTCGGAGGCGGGGCCGCGGGGCCACCGGTTCCGGGCGCTGCTGGCTGACCAGTGGGTCGCAGCGGTGGCGGTGTCTGCCGGGGCATCTGCGGAGACAGGGGCTGTGTAGGCTGTCCGGGTCGGGTGGATTGTGTCGGCTGTGTCGGTTGCCCCGGTGTGGTATAGGGTGGCAGTCCCGGCTGGATTCCGGGCTGAATAGCCGGACTGTCCAGATTAGGTGAATTCGGCACCAGCGGTGCATTCTGTGATGTAAAGGGCAGAGTCGGTGGGGCCTGCTGGGCCGGTGAATAAGGCTGATTGGGTGAGTTCTGCTGACGGTAGTAATCCACCGCAGCGTCGAAATCATAAGCCTGTGTTCGCGCCCGAATATCCTGTGCGGGCTGTCGTGGTGTGATGTTCATCCGCTGCTGTTCATACTGGGCGTTTTCACCCTCATCCTGACGTTTGGTGAAGAAACCGATCACTGTCGTGATGACAGGCAGCAGGAAGGCAAATCTGGCAGAGAACCGGAATGCAGACATGCCCACAAGGATGAGGGCGATGGTGCAGATCAGCGCAGAGCCGCATCCCACGATTAACACGGGGGAAATATCGCGCATGGTAAACCTTTCCAATCACTCAGAGATGGGGCCTATTATAACGCAACCCCATCTCTCAAACGCTTTCACCTCACAAAGTTTTTAACTGGCAGAGGGTGGATCTGATAAAAGCTACACCTTGCTGCGCAGTTCCTGTAACCGGACCTCGATCTGGTGAGCGCTGGCCTGAAGTTCCTTCAGCTTGTCACGCTCACGCTGGACCACGTCCGGGCGGGCGCGTGCCACGAAGTTCTCGTTGGAGAGGGTGGCTTCTGATTTCGTGATCTGTTCCTGAAGTTTGGCTTGTTCCTTCGACAGTCGCTCGATCTCAGCAGTGTAGTCAATCAGACCCTTCAACGGCAGATACACCGTCACATCACTCACCACCACGGATGCAGAATCGTCCGGGGCTGGGCCAGCGTGAAGCTGGAGGTCATTCACATTGCACAGCCGTGCGAACAGGTAATCATAGGCCCGGATATTCTCGCTATGGCTGCCCGGTGCAACGGCAATCCCGATGCGCCGGCTGGCATCCACATCATATTCCAGGCGCACATTACGGATGCCCCGTACCATCTCCATCAGCACATCCATCTGGGCTTCCACCTGATCGTTGATGGCGCTGGTATCGGCTTCCGGCCACTTGCTGATGATCAGCGGTTGGCGATTGTTCGGCAGGAAGCTCCAGATTTCTTCGGTCACAAATGGCATAAACGGATGGAGCAGACGCAGGCAGGTATCCAGTGTGTGAACCAGTACGCGCAGTGTCGTCTTCCTGGCGGTCTGATCTTCACCGTAAAGCGCGTGCTTGCTGATCTCGATGTACCAGTCTGCGAATTCATCCCAAAGGAAGCTGCGAACCTGACGCCCCGCCTCACCATACTGATAGATATCGAACAGCTTCTGAACGTTCGATGTCAGGCGGTTCAGGCGACTCAGCAGCCAGCGCGATGGCAGGTCCAGTGTCGATGCGGCAGGGACACCTGGCTCCAGTTCACCCTCCAGATTGCCGGTGATGAAGTTGGTCATCTGCCAGATCTTGTTGATGAATTTCCACTCGCTCTCCACACGGTTCGGGTCGAGGTTCACATCATTACCGGGTGTGCCGCTGGTCACCAGTGTGAAGCGCAGTGGGTCCGCCCCGTACTTGTCGATCAGTTCCACGGGGTCAACCGTGTTGCCAAGCGTTTTGCTGATCTTACGCCCCTGGGCATCCCGCACCAGACCATGCAGGTATACCGTCTTGAATGGTGGTTTATCCGTGAACCACAGCCCCATCATGATCATACGCGCCACCCAGAAGAACAGGATGTCATAACCCGTTTCCATCATATGTGTGGGATAGTAGCGCTGAAGGTCCGGTGTGTTTTCCGGCCATCCAAGTGTGCTGAAGGGCCACAGACCACTGCTGAACCACGTATCCAGAACATCTTCTTCCGGTGTCCAGCCGTCCCCCTTTGGAGCTTCTTTGCCCACGTAAATCTCGCCGCTGGTGTGAATCCACGCTGGGATGCGATGACCCCACCAGAGCTGACGGCTGATGCACCAGTCTTCGATGTTTTCCAGCCAGTGATAGTAGATTTTCTCAAAGCGCTCTGGCACGATCTCGATCTCACCATCCTGCACAGCCTTCAATGCCTTTTCAGCGAGGGGCTGGATCTTGAGGAACCACTGCGTGCTGATAAGTGGCTCGATCACCTCACCACCACGCTGGCTGCGGGGCACGACCATCACACGGTCTTCCGCCTTGATCGTCAGGCCTGCTTTTTCCATATCCGCCCAGATCTGCTTACGGCATTCGAAGCGATCCAGTCCGGTATAAGGGCCGCCGTTCTCGTTGATGGTCGCCTTGCGTGTCATGACGTTAATCAGAGGTAGGCCATGCTTCTGACCGATAGTGTAGTCGTTGAAGTCGTGCGCCGGAGTGATCTTCAGTGCGCCGGTCCCGAACTCAGGATCAACGTATTCATCGGCGATCACCGGGATCTCGCGGTTGAGAATCGGCACATAGGCTTTCTTGCCAATGAACTTCTGATAGCGTGGATCATCAGGATGGACGCACACAGCGGTATCACCCAGAATTGTCTCCGGACGGGTGGTCGCCACCGGCAGGAACTCGCCGCCTTCAATCGGATAGTTGAAGAAGTAGAGTTTGCCGTTTTCCTCTTCGCGATCCACTTCGAGATCGGAAACAGCGGTCTGAAGCCCTGGGCTCCAGTTCACGAGACGCGGACCACGGTAGATCAGCCCCTGTTCCCACAGGGTAATAAAGACTTCCTGCACCGCCTTCGACAGTCCATCATCCAATGTAAAGCGCTCACGGGTCCAGTCACAGCTTGCCCCCATCCGGCGGAGCTGGTCGGTAATCCGATTGCCGTAGCGCTCCTTCCATGCCCAGGTACGGGCGAGGAATTCTTCCCGACCAACTTCTTCCCGACTGGTGCCTTCTTCCTGAAGCATCTTCTCAACCTGAAGCTGTGTGGCGATCCCGGCATGATCGGTACCGGGCACCCACAGCGCGGCACGACCGCGCATGCGCTCGTAACGTGTCATCAGATCCTCAAGTGAGGTGAAAAGGGCATGTCCCATGTGCAGTGCGCCAGTCACATTAGGAGGCGGCATGCTGATCACATACGGTTCAGCATCTTTCCCTGCGACCTCTGGCCGGAACCACCCGTTTTCCTCCCACCACCGATAGATACGAGCCTCGGCCTCGGCGAAGTCGAAGTTCTTGGGCATCTGCTTCTGATTTTTTTCCACTGCTGTCATTGAAAGTCTCCTTGCCTGTATACGGCAATCTGTGGTTGAGTATGCTTGGCTTATAGAGTTTGGTTGGCTATTGACTGGCACCGAGTGGTTTACGTGCGACCAGAACGCGCTCGGCACGGTCTGGCTGGTCGGTGATCTCCTCGAAGCCGGCTTCGAGTAAGACGACTTTGACCTCATCGGTCGAAAGCGGACGGAACATTACCTGCCGCTTGATGGTTTCGTATCCGTGTTCATCGCTTCCCTTGACGATAAAAAGGTTGCGGGTGGCGATGACTGGCGGACCGTCGTGCCATTCCCACAGATCAAAGGTGACAACTTCTTCGCCTGACTCCTCGTCATGGACAAAACCAGGCAGGAAGCGCGGTCGATCTTCCATGAACGGTTCAAAGTCTCGCATGCCGATGACCAGCATCCCACCAGGCCGCAGCAGGTCATAAAAGATATGGAGTGCCAGTTCGATCTCATCATCCAACAGTAGATGGGGCAGGGCACTGCCTTTGGTGACAATCGCGTCAAATGGCCCGTTTACTTTATCCGTTAGATGTAAAAAGTCCGTGCAGTGGAACTCGATTTTGGAGTCCACACCGTACTGGGCAGCGTTGCTTTTCGCCTTATTCAGCATGCCGGGGCTGGGATCTGCGGCGACAACGTCGAAACCCAGTCGTGCCAGTGAGATGGACTGCGTACCGGCCCCACAGGAAGCATCCAGTACACGGGTGACACCCTTGTTGCGGAAGAGGGCACGCAGACTCAACCCTTCACGGTCGAGCTGTGTTTCCCAGTCGCGGTAAAACAGGGGATAGTATTCTGCCACCGAGTCGTAAAACTTGTTTGTATCATTACTGCGGGTCATCTTATCCTCGAAAATATCCAACCCAACATCTGATTTTGTGCATTCAAACAAAAAACCCTTTCGTCCTGTAAACAAGGACGAAAGGGTTTACTTTCGCGGTACCACCTTGATTCCAGACTGCTGGCATGGGACATCCCACACAGCCTCTGGCGCTCATTATCGCTTTAACGGGCGAACCCGGCCTCACTTATCAGGGGAATACCCGTTCAGGTCGGCAACTCGCGGGGGACCTTCCAGTGGCTTTGCTGGTACAGGCTTTCAGCCGGTGACCTGTACTCTCTGTCAGCAGGGGATCACTGTACTCTACCCGGTCGACATCATTGATTATTGAATTATGTGATTCGATTTCCAGCGTCAGTATACATGCCCCTTATCGGACCGTCAATGATAACCTGAGATGAGGCCACGCTTAAAAAGTGACCGTTGTATGCCTGTTTGATAGCGCTATAATCGCTGATGGTTTGTCGCTTTGGAGTCCTTCAATGTCGGAGTTTGTTGTCTTTAGCTTTGTGATGGTGTTGCTGCTTGGTGCCTATTGGTCCCTCGTTATTTTCCCCCGACAGCGTGATTTTCAGAAACGGCAGAGTTTTGTCCGAACCCTTGCTGAAGGTGATGAAGTGATTACCGCAGGGGGCATTATCGGGCGTGTGCTTGACATCCGCGCTGAAGAGGGTATCGCCTATGTCGAACTGGCGGATGGGATCGTTGTCCGTACCATCACGGCGTCGCTTCTGCAGGCATTTGATCCTCAGGAACTGGCAGAGAATGCCCAGAAGGGCCTGCGCTCCTCGGAGCAGACGACACAGTGACGACCACTATTCCCACGCTTGAAGAAGCAGATGAAGAAACATGCTAACAGGCAAACATGCTAACAGGCAAACATGCTAACAGGCGCGGTGCGAGCGACACGCCTTTAAATCCGCTTGCTGATAAGGCGAAAGGTACTTTATGGGTCGAAATACCCGCTGGTTAATTGTTATTGTGATCCTGTCGGCATTTGCCTTATGGGTCAGCCTGCCGTCGACCGAAGGTCTGCGCCTCGATCTGAATAACGACGGGACACCGGAGATCGATTTCAGCGTGACCCAAAGTCTGGGGCTGGATCTGGTCGGTGGGCTGCGTGTGTTATTACAGGCCGAACTTCCGCCTGATCAGTTTACACCAGACGATCTTCGCGAAACGGCCAACAGCGTTGACCGCCGTGTGAATGCGCTTGGTTTGACCGAAGCCACTACACAGACGCAGGGTGACAGTCGTATTCTGGTGGAGCTTCCCGGTGTGACCGATCCTGCTCAGGCGATTGAAACCATTCAGCAAACCGCGCTGCTCGAGTTTGTCAGTTTCTCTGGACTTTCACAGGGACAGGTGGACGGACTGATCGATCAGCGAGTGAGGACGACGGAACAGGTTCGTATTCAGCAGGCACGTGAGGCGAGTTCACCAGAAGAGACCGGCGCTGAAGAGGTACAGGGTGCTGTAAACCCCAATACCGGCCTGCCATTTGAAACCGTGATGACCGGTGCCGGCCTCTCCGCAGCACAGGCGCAGTTCAATCCCAATAACTCACAGTGGCTGATCCAGTTTGAGCTGAATGCTGAGGGTGGCAGCGTCTTCGGCCCTTATACCGCACAGAATATCAACCAGCCGATGGCAATTGTGCTGGACGGTGTGGTGATATCTGCACCGTATATCCGCGCTCAGTTGACTGATGGTGGCTCCATTGAAGGGGATTTCACCGAGGATGATGCCCGACAGCTCGCGCTTCAGCTTCGTTCAGGCGCACTTCCAATCCCGCTGCGAGTCGAGAGTTCGGCATTCGTCGGTGCTACATTGGGACAGGCATCCGTCGATCAGAGTATCCGCGCTGGCGTAATCGGCGTGATCATTGTGCTGACATTTATGCTGATTTATTACCGCGTTCCGGGGATTGCCGCAGATCTGGCTCTGATCGTCTTTATCCTGCTGAATCTGGCGCTGTTCAAGCTGATCCCGGTCACACTGACGCTGCCAGCTATCACCGGATTCCTGATCTCGATTGGAACGGCGGTGGACGGCAATATCCTGATCTTCGAGCGTGTGAAAGAAGAACTACGATCCGGGAAGCCGCTGAACGAAGCACTTGACTCCGGCTTCAATCGCGCATGGATTTCGATCCGCGACTCTAATCTCTCAACGATCATCATCTGTGCCGTGCTGTTTCTCTTTGGTCTGACACCGGGGGCGAGTATCGTCAGCGGTTTCGCCGTGACCTTGGCGCTGGGCCTGATTGTCAATCTCTTTACCGCAGTCATTGTCACACGTACTTTCCTGTATCTGCTGGTCGGTGGGCTGTATCAGCCGCTGTCCGAACGTAAATGGCTGTTGGGTGTCTGACCACTTCGGCGTTTAGAGGAGAAGAATATCCATGTTTAATATCGTCGAAAAACGCCGTTGGTTCTTTCTGATTTCAGCTTGCGTGGTGATCCCCAGCATCCTGATCATGATCTATTCCACGCTGGCAACCGGCGCCCCCTTCCGCCTGAGCATCGACTTTGTTGGTGGGACGATTTATGACCTCACCTTTACCGGGCCGGGGGCCAACGAAGACAATATCCGTGATGTGTTCGCGCAGTATGGCGATTCCGATGTCAGCATTCAGCAGCTTCGGGATACCACCGAAGCTGTCGATGCTGCGGAAACTTATCGCTGGTCGGTACGCGGCTCCATTCCGCAGGATCAGCAGACATCCGAAGCTATTCAGGCAGAGTTGAACCAGATCGCACCGCTGGATGAAAACCGCCTCTCCATTGAGACCGTCTCTCAGACCATCGGCAGTGAAGTTGCGCGAGCTGCGGTTGTGGCTGTACTGGTCGCATGCGCCATCGTGACTGGTTTTATTGTACTGGCCTTCCGTCAGGTGCCGAATGCGTGGCGCTATGGTTTGTGCGCCGTCGGCGCAATGCTGCATGACGTGATCATCGTCATGGGGCTGATGTCTCTGCTGGGCCTGCTGTTGGGCTGGGAAATCGATGCACTGTTTCTTACAGCAGTGCTGACCACCGTTGGGTACTCCGTTCAGGACACGATCGTGCTGTTCGACCGTATCCGCGAGAATATCCCCAAGCATCTCGGTGAACCATACGAAACGATTGTCAACCGTAGTATCTGGGAAACGATCCACCGGTCACTGGCGACCCAGTTGAACGCCTTCTTTGTGATGGCGGCCATTCTGCTGTTCGGGGGGGATACGATCAAGCAGTTCATTCTGGTGTTGTTCGTCGGCCTGCTGGCTGGAACGTATTCATCGATCTTTACCGCTGTACCGCTGCTCGTCGCATGGGAAAAAGGCGAAATCCCCTTCCTGAAGGGGCGCTATGTCAGTCAGTCACCGGCGGCGGCAGAAGCATAGGATGCAGTCAGCGATGCGGGCCATTGTTTATAACCAGAATCTTCAGCTAGTCGAACTGCCACAGCCTGAGCTTCAGGACGATCAGGTACTGATCAGGATTCGCAAGGCGGGTGTCTGCAATACGGACCTTGAAATTGCCAAAGGCTATATGGGCTTTCAGGGCGTGCTTGGACATGAGTTCGTCGGTGAAGTGATTGCAGGCGATCCGGCATGGATTGGTAAGCGCGTGGTCGGTGAGATCAATGTCGCAGACCGAACCTGTGATATGTGCCTGCGCGGTGTTCCAAGCCAGTGTCGCAACCGGACGACGGTCGGGATTGATCGCCATCCCGGAGCATTTGCCGAATATCTTGCACTGACCAAACACAATCTTTACGAGGTACCGGATTCAGTTTCCGATGATGCAGCGGTGTTTGTCGAACCACTGGCAGCAGCCTTGCAGATCCTTGAAGCCGTCCAGATCTCGCCCCGCGACCGGATCGTGGTCCTTGGTATTGGAAAGCTGGGTATCCTGTGTGCCCAGGTGCTCCGACTGACAGGGGCGAATGTCTCCGCTGTGGTGCGTCGGGAAAAGCAGGCGGCACTGATGCGTGAGTGGGGCATTGAGCCACTGCGCTTCGATGAGGTCGAGCGAAAGGCTGCCGATATCGTTGTAGACTGTACTGGCACATCACAGGGTTTTGCTGATGCGCTGGAACTTGTGAGGCCACGAGGGGCACTGGTGCTGAAAAGTACCTACGTCGGCCTGCCTGAAGCGGATCTCACACGGGTAGTGATCGATGAGATCCGCGTGATTGGCAGCCGGTGCGGGCCGTTTGATGCCGCGCTCCGACTGCTGGAGAAAAACCTGATCGATATCGAGCCGCTGATTGAGGCACGTTATCCCCTGCCGCAGGGTGTGGAAGCGATGAAACATGCTCAGCAGCCGGGGATGCTGAAAGTGCTGCTGGAAATCTGATTGCACGTCTGAGGCTGGTTAGCGTTCCGACAACGGCAGGGCGAAGTAAAATGTCGTGCCGTGTGGAGGATCACTTTCCAGCCAGATTTGTCCCCCATGAGCCTCGACAATGTGTTTGGTGATCACCAGGCCGAGTCCTGTCCCCTGTGTAAAGCCGCTGTTATCGGCGACGCGGAAGAACTTTTGAAACATCTGCTTCTGATTCTCTCGCGAGATACCGTGACCGGTGTCAGTAATGCTGACCACCAGCCGGTTTTCGTCGTCCGGCTCCCATGCGATATGGATTTTTCCCTCTGTGCGGTTGTATTTAATCGCGTTGGTCAACAGGTTCAGCATAACCTGCTTTAACTTGCCCCGGTCACCGGATACGATCATACTTGGCCCTTCTGCACGCGGTGTGATGCCTTTTTCATGGGCCTGAGACATCACCACTTCGATGCTTTCCTGAACCAGTCGGTTGAATTCGAAATGGGTCATTTCGAGCCGTGTGCGTCCGGATTCCAGGCGGGCAAGATCGAGAAACTCAGTGGTTAAGCGGATCAGGCGGTCGGTTTCACTGTGAATCAGGTCAACGATGTCCTTCCGCTTGTCTTCAGGAAGATCAGGCCGGTTGAGCAGGGTTGTGCTGGCCTTCAATCCTGCCAGCGGCGTGCGTAGTTCGTGCACCATCTCTGCGATAAAGTCACTCTGACGGAACAGGCGTGCATTCTCAATTGCGATACCTGCCTGACTTGCCAGAATAGTCAGCGTGTTCACATCCGCTTCGGTAAAGGATTTCCCATCGATCTTGTTGATAGCCTGAACGACCCCGATGACCTTTTTATGACTGCGCAGTGGGACGCCGAGCAGATTGCGGGTCTTGAATGAAATTGCCTCATCGACCGCCTGAAAGTGATCCGGCTCGTTATCGACATTTTCAATCACACGCGGTTCGCCATGTGTCGCAATCCATCCGGCAATGCTGCCTTCCATCGGGATCACCAGCGTATCCATCTCATTCGGGTTGATATTCGAGGCGATCTCGAAGCGGAGTTCGCCAGTACCGGGATCGATCAGCATGATCGAAGCGGCTTCGGTTTTCAAAATTTCAAGCACTGCCGAAATGATTTGCTGGAGCAGAGGACGGTGCTCTAGCGTGGAGTTCAGTTGACGACTGATCTCGATGATCCGCTGATAATTTTGCAGCAATGAATTCGCGTCAAGCTCGCTGCTGGCGAGAGGAATATTCATCTGGGTAAGGTCTCCAACGCTTGCAGAATTCTGGGCATCACATATGCGGCCCGTTCATGGACAATGATATCAGCGTAATGATCGAGAGCGGATGGCTGTAAATTGATAAATATCAACTGTGCTCCACGGCTTTTTGCCATTAGCGGCAGGTCACTAGCGGGTGCAACTTCCAGTGATGATCCTACAACCAGCATGACATCACACAACCGCGCTGCTTCCTTTGCGAGAAGCCACTGATCGATGGGGAGTTGTTCCCCAAACAGGACGACGTTAGGCTTCATTGGGCCACCGCAAACCTCGCATAGCGGAGTCTTCCCATCTTTTAGAAACTGATCGATCAATGGGGCGTTATCCGCTACTTTAAAACAATGCAGGCATGTTGCCTGCCTGAGTTGACCGTGAAGCTCGTAGACCTTCTGCGTTCCCGCACGAGTGTGCAGCATGTCGATGTTCTGGGTGATGACCGATTTCACAATCTGCTGCTGCTCAAGTGATGCGAGTACACTATGTGCGGCGTTAGGCTGCGCTCTCAGGATCATCTCCGTCAGCGGTCTTACCCAGTCATAAAATGCCTGTGGGTTACGTCTGAAGCCGGCCAGTGTCGCGGCCTGCATCGCCTCATGATCATTCCATAAACCAGACGTTTCACTGCGGAAATCCGGGATGCCAGAGTCCGTACTGATGCCTGCCCCTGTTAACGCTACAACGTACTTTGCCTCACTTAAAATGCGGGCAACCTCATTAATAATGCCGCTGTCATCTATAGTTTCTGTCATATTTAGGTTAACGGGCAGTCTTTCACTCGCAGAGCGTCGCGCTCTATTATAATTACACTTTAATTTCAGTCGCCAGCTTCTCGATCTGTGTGGAGATCGTCGCGTGCGGCTGTAAAACAATCATGGGAGTCCCACTCTCCTGTGCTTCAAAGGCCAGCTCTGGTGCCGAGGTGATAAAGGCTGAGATGTTGTGCTCGACGACTTTCTCAACTTCATGCCACGGAAGCTGTAAACGGGCAGCATTGCGGCTCATTACCACAACCCGCACCGGTTTACGCAGTTCCGTTTCAATCTGATTGATCAGGGACTGAGCCATGCGAAGGGTCATCGTCGTGGGTTCTGCAATGACCACAAACTGGTCGATCCCGCGTCCAATCTGGGAGACAAGCCGACTGTAGCCGCTGCCAAGATCCAGAATAACCGGATTACCCATTGTCCTTGCGGCGCGAATAAGGGTCTGTGCGCTCTCCATGTTGATACTGATCAGTGCTTCCTTTGGGGAAACAGAACTGAGCAGGGCACGCATCCCGCTGGTGTGGGCGATAAGTTCCTTGTCGATCACCGATGGTTTGATCTCGTCAGGTGTCTTCAGCATGATAGACGCCATGCCGTTGGTGCGATCGATGCCGAGTAACTGGCTGATGCCGCCATGACCCAGAAGCATATCCAGAATCAGTGGACGGCGTCCGTTGCGTGCCAGCGCAATACTGAGGTTCAGTGCCAGTGTTGAGGTGCCGACACCGCCTTTCGCGCCGATCATCCCAACGGTTGAACCCTGATGAATCTCGTCACCATCGCCGCCACCGGCACGCTTTAACAGAACGTGTTTCACACGGGCTGCCAGCTCAGCCGGGTGGGTGGGCTTGGTCAGATAATCATCGGCCCCCGCTTCAAACCCTGCCACCTTGTCATCGATCAGGGTTTTTGCCGTGAACATGATAATCGGAATATCACGTGTGGTAGAGGACCCACGCAGACGGCGGCACACATCGTAGCCATTCATGTCCGGCATCATGATGTCAAGGATGATCAGATCCGGGCGCTCGCTCACGGCTTTCTGCAAAGCCATCGTCCCTGTGCTGGCAAGGGCGACATCATACCCCTGACGCTGTAACATCAGGCTGACGAGCTTTAAAGTATCAGTGTCGTCATCGACAACCAGAATTTTTTCAGACATAGTCGAAAGTTGAGACTTTGTAATAATTACGATCGTTGCGAGTCTATCATGAAAGCATATGCAAGGCAATTCAAGCCTGATGCGAAGACAACTTAGGCTTGGTCGCACAGGATGAGCGTCAGTTGTCGGCGTCTACCTTAATGAATACTGCAAAGGGGGTGGGATGTAAATCTGTGAGGGCTGGAGCAGGCGTTAAATCATCACCACCGCTTGTATTGTGGCTATGGAGAGACAGATGTTGTTTAGCAGCCGTGCATATCCACTATATGCACGGCTCTGGAGTTTGGCAGTATTTGCAAAAAGAATGACCTTCGGTGCAAGCTTGAGTTACCACACAAAAGCGAACCGGAGGTCATTGTATATCCACTATGACACAAAACGCGGCACTACTCAAGCACGTGT
>JAEZAF010000197.1 GCA_023430545.1 Chloroflexota bacterium | reverse complement strand
AAAGCCCAGCGACAGCTTAGTTTATTCCGTATCGGTTGGGACTGGCTTGTAAATCAATATAGGACAGAACGCGATTGCCCTGTCCTCACAACTCTATATCAATGAAAAATGTCCGGTGGTGACGGGGCGACCCTGTGTGGTCGCCCGTTTTTCTCCGTATTGAATTATAAAACGACATAATCTGCCCCGTAGATTTGCATGCTCTCAGGCTTCTGCGATCAGCCAGATCGAAATCTTCATGTCCTTAAATCTGGGAGTTATTTCAGGAAAAACGAGCTTTGATCCCTGGCGTGCGGGTGGAAGATCGCCAAACCACTTGCCCCATTCTTCATTCATACCCACGAAGTCATTTTCATCGGCCAGAATAAAGGTTGCACTGACGGCATTTTCGAGCGAACTGCCCCCTGCCACAAGAATCGCCTCGATATTTCGAATGCATTGAGCGGTCTGCTCCTGTATTGTAGCGCCAACGACCTCACCTGACGCCGGATCGAATGGCCCCTGACCCGATACAAAAATGAAACCGTTAGACTTGATCGCCTGGCTGTAAGATGCAATTGCCTTCGGTGCGTTATCGGTGTTGATGCGCTCTTTTGCCATGTTTCATTTCCCTTGAGTGCAAGAAAATGTGCGAGAATCGGAAGTATGGACTAACCGATCATAATGCGCCACTTGTCATATACCCGCTTTGATATAAGACATCATGATCGCCTTGCGATAAACGTCTCAATGCGTTTCTGGCGTGTCCCCGGCTTCTTTGCGGTGATAATCGATTGAAGCATGAGTGCCTTCGAGCCGTGGAATACTGGTTTCGCGTGGTTTGTCTTATGCCTTCATCGTTTCATCGAACTCTTCGCGCGTCAGGCCGAATAACACCTCATCCAGATACTGCCCGTCAATGAATGCGTTACGCCGGATTCGTCCTTCATGGATGAATCCCAGTTTCTCGTGCAGGCGGATCGATGCTGCATTGGTATGGACACAGTTCGAGTTGCACTTCTGGTAGCGCTGTTCCCAGAATCCGTACCTGAGGATGATCCGCGCCGCGTCAATGGCATAACCGTGTCCTCTGTGGGCACGATACACGGCGATACCGAAACCGAAGATCCCGTTCTTCTGATCGCGGCTGTGCATGGTAATCCACCCAACGGTGACGCCGTCCCGATTGTCCATCGCAAACCGGAGCATGGCATCATCCTTGTAGCCGGCGCGTTTCTCCAGCCATGCCTGCTGAAGTTCGAGCGATGACGGCAGCACAATGCCGTCCTCATGCAGCGCCAGCGTCGGGCTGTCCAGCGTTGCGATGAAACGCAGCTCGGCATCTTCCATCCGCCACGGGCGCAGTCGGATTTTCTCGCCCTGCCAGAAGTAGTTAGAATAATCCGGTGTGAGTGTGGACATTTTAATCTCCGTATGCTCTGACATGGTAAAACGTATGGTTTGACCCACTATGACCCGTTGTTAACCATGTGATTATACACCGATGGAGAATTTATGAAAGTCGCAAGTGGGGATAAGCGGGTATTGCAGGCAATGCGGCTCTTACAAGGTGGACACGGCAGTGCCGTGTCCCTACACGATGCCATAGATTCTACGAATTCCAGCCTGCGATCAACTGCTGCTCGACCGCCTCAACATCCGGCGCGGTGACGACGAAGATCTGGGAGCCGTTGGCGACGGGTTTGGTGCGGCCTTCTTCTGGTGAACCGGGGATGTCGATCACGGTCAGTTCACGCGGGGTGATCGTCACCAGTTCGGGATGCGTCATCACCACGGCTGCGAGCTGATCCCACAGGAAGTAGTAGCCACCGTCGATCCCGTCCTGATTATCCAGCAGCAGCGTGTGGATGAAGTCCGCAACCGGCGTCCCCTTGACTGCTTCCAGTTTCGAGACAAATGCATTGGTCACGGGCATGGCGTTGGTCGCATCCAGCGGGATGAGTGTGAGCGGTGCGCCGGACTCAAACACCAGCCGCGCCGCGTGCGGATCACTATAGATGTTCCATTCGGCGGTCGTGTTCTGATCGGACACGCGTGAACCGGGCACGTCCACTGCGCCGCCCATCAGATAGATCATCTCAATTTTCTCGGTCAGTTCCGGTTTGGCCTCCAGCGCCGCCGCGATATTGGTCAGCGGGCCGAGCGCGAGCACGGTCACCTTTTCCGGCGACGTCTCAAGCACTGAGGTGAAGAGCGTTACCGCATCTTCAGCCGCCGCTGCGCCGCCTTCCGGCAGACCCGCCGCTTCGACCTTTGCCAGCGTCGTGCGCCAGTCAGATGGCGGCGCGTTGTTCCCCATCAGCGGAGCCTCTGCCCCGCAGCTTACCGGGATACCATCAGCCTCGACCAGCGCCAGCAGTCCCAGCGCAGCGCGGATACCAGCATCACAATAGGCGAAGCCTGTCCCCGTGACCGTGATCGCTTTCACCGAATAGTTCGAGTTATTGAGCACATACAGCACCGCCATCCAGTCATCAGAGGTCATGTCACTGTCGATCATCACCGGGATCGGTTCCTGTGCAGACACCATCGCCGCCGCTCCGAAGACTGAAAAGATGCCCAATAACACAACACATAAAGCCAGTTTCCTGAAGTACACGAATTTCCCTCGTTCCCTGAGTGGTACAGATACACAAACCTGACCATCCCTGCAAATGGTGGTGGGCTGTACAGGGAACGGTCAGGTGAGGATAGTATTTCGCAGATACGAGGGGCATGCCTCAGACCAAGAGGGGAGATCTGCTCGGTATTTCGGCGGAGTGAAGAGGGATTCAGGGGATGTGTAGCGGGTTCATTTCCCTCGCTACAGTGAAACTATCCTGATGATTTCCTTAAAACGTTTCATGTCATCGACGTTCAATGTCAACACCGTGTCGATCCCGTAGACTAACATCGTTGCTACAAGGTTAGCATCGTGTACCTGTTTTCCCTGTGTTGGATATTCCTGAAGCAGTTCCAGCAGTTTGTCACGTAGTGCCTGAGTTTCATCCGCGATTTGAAACAACGGTTTTGCCGCTTCAATTTCGTGCACAACCTGCTCAATGGTCAGTGGTTCAATTAATGTTCGCGGATGAGTTGCCTGTACAATAAATTCACGGATCACCTGCCCGTTGATCCAAAGTTCTGACCCTTCGCGAATAGCACGCCGGACCAGCGCATCTACTTCTGTATGTTGTTTCATCTGTTTCAGAAGCATTCGTAACAGGATATTGGTATCAACAAAGACTTTAGCGCCCGTCATCGCCATACCAATCGACACGGCGAACAGAAGGTTCTTCGTTGATGGCAACATCCAGTTGAACAGCATCCAGCAGTCTGAGCTTTTCCTCAACCGTCAATGGACGCTGCTGTGCCTGATGCGACAGCAGCCGCTTAATCAGATCCCTTTGCTGTTCGTCCGATAATTGTTCAACCAGTTCAACCAGTTGTTCGTATTGAATTGGCAGATGTAATGCCATGCTTCTGACCCTCACTCATGCTCTATGCTAATGACCGCCAGAGACCGAGATGCGATAGATTATCTATTTTACACAGATCCGATACTCGACAGTCAAGCTGCCTGCCTACGGATGCAGCTTTTCGCCTGCCTTCAGCATGGCGATGAACTTCTCGATGCGATTGCGGCGGGTTTCCGGCTTTTTAGCCGTGATGACGCGGTGCAGGATGGCGTAGCGGTTGGCGCTGTTGAGCTGTTCGAAGAACGCCTTTGCATCCGGGTTCTCGTCCAGCGCGGCCTGTAAATCGTCCGGCACGGTGATGCTGCTCGCTGGCTCGTAGGCGGCTTCCCAGCGGCCATCGGCTTTGGCGCGCTCAATTTCCTTCATCCCGGCGTCACGCATTCTTCCCTGCTCGATCAGGACAGCGACTTTTCCCTGATTGACCTTCGACCAGATACTGCGTGGACGGCGTGGCGTGAACTTCTGAAGCCAGTACTGGTCGTCGAAGCCTTTCTTCTGGCCGTCGATCCAGCCAAAGCACAGCGCGACATCCAGTGCTTCAGCATAGCTGACGGTCGGCTGTTCCGCACCCTTCTTGGCGAGCTTGAGCCACACACCCTGCACGTCAGCGTGCTGTTCTTCCAGCCACTGTTCCCACAGCGCCTGCGATGCAAAGAGGATAATGGGGTAGTCTGTCATGAGGGAAAATCCGATCTGATGCAGAGGATGATGGACGATAATCACCCTCTACAGTAGCACATCTGATCGGAATTGTCTTGTAAAACCGCGACAGACAGGTCTATGCCAGCAGGGAGTCGATTTCCTGAAGGTCAGCGTCGGACAGCGTCCAGTCTGCCGCCGCGACATTGGCGAGGATCTGTTCCGGTTTGGTCGCGCCTGCGATGACTGAAGCCACCGTCGGACGCGTCAGCAGCCACGAGAACGCCAGTTCAAGGATGGTGTGACCGCCTGCCTCTGCGAATGCAATCAGCTTCTCGACCTTTGCCAGACGGTCTTCGGTCAGTTCTTCCGGACGATTGGTGAGGCGTGTGCCCTGCGGCACATCCTGTCCCTGACGGAACTTGCCGGTCAGGATGCCTTTTTCCAGCGGGAAGTACGGCAGAAACGCCAGCCCCTGACGCGCACATTCCGCCAGCACGCCGTCTGATTCAGGATCACGGGTCAGCATACTGTAGTGATTCTGCACACTCTCGTACCGTGCTGCACCGGACCTGGTCACAGCCTCGGACTCGCGCAGCATGTCGGCGGTGTAATTGGAGCAGCCGATCTCGCGCACCTTGCCTGCCTTCACCAGTTCATCCAGTGCACCGAGCGTCTCCGCAATCGGGACGTTCGGGTCGGGCTTGTGGATCTGGTAGAGGTCGATCACATCGGTCTGAAGACGGCGCAGGCTGTTTTCCACCGCGACACGGATGTAATCGGGATGTGCGCCTTCGCCAGCGCCGTCCATCTTGTTACCGAACTTGGTGGCAATCAGCACGCGGTCGCGGCGGCCCTGAAGCGCACGCCCCATGAATTCCTCGCTTTTACCGTTCCCGCCGTAGACATCTGCCGTATCGAAGAAGTTGATCCCGGCATCCAGCGCGGCATCGATCACGGCGACCGTCGCGTCGTAGTCGATGCGTCCGCCGAAGTTGTTGCATCCCAGCCCGACGACCGAGACCTGTAATTGTCCGAGTGCGCGTGTTTGCATAGGTTATTTTCCTCGCATGAATGGTAAGTGTAGTGAAAGAAGGCCAGAGTCTAACACGTTCAGGCGAAATCGGTGATAACCGTTTGATGATAGACTCATCGAATGGCGAAGCATCCATGTAGGGACAGGCATCGAATTTCATTTCAGGATGGTCTTATGGACACCGCACAACTTGATCGAATCATCACCCAGTTGGAACACGTACAGAAACGACCCGGAATGTATTTCGCGGACAATACCGCGGCTGTTGATAACTTTATCAGCGGATTTACTTTGGGACTCATTCTCGCGTGGATTGATCAGGCAGAGGCAAGCAGTATGTGGCGCAAAATTGTGGAGGATGAATACAATCTATCGAGCAATATCAGTATCCATCGACAGCTTAAAGAACGGGGAAAAAGTGACGCTGAAGCGACCGACACTATTCTGGCGATTCTGATCGAGAGCTATAAACGACACAGAGCGAAACAGGAATAGGGCGACAAGTGGACACGGCGGTATATCACGTTGCCGTGTCCCTACGCAAATCAGACGATTGTGACTTCTTTGACATCCCTCGACGTGATTTCCCCGACCGGCATCAGTTCCGCAATGACGGCCTGTGCCTGCGTGACCGCATCCGCCGGGACGATGACCAGCATCCCCAGCCCCATATTGAAGGCGTGGAACATATCTCGATCCGAGATACCGCCAAGCGACTGGATAAGAGCGAAGATCGGCGGGACGGACCACGCGCCAAGCTGGAGATGGGCAGCCGTCCCCGCAGGCAGGATGCGCGGCAGGTTGTCGATCACGCCGCCGCCGGT
>JAEZAF010000133.1 GCA_023430545.1 Chloroflexota bacterium | reverse complement strand
AATCTGAGTTCGCTGCACCACGATTGCTCCTAAACCCACAAGTAGAGCGTAGAGGTTTTGTAATCCCCCAGCTCTTATGTGACTATGACAGAGCGGCAAAGTATTTGCAAAAACAGCCAAAGTTCAGGAAAGAGCCTTCCAGATGTTGAAGGCTCTTTTTGTATAAGTCAGGACGAGGACCAACCAATCCAACCAATCGTTTATCCATCCATCGCTGTCAGCGTGGTAAGATACAAAGTGTCAGCTTATTCGGGACAGCAGCGGTACACATCCGACGCTTGCCATCTTCAACACTCTCCAGCTCGAAGTTGTAATCCCAGAAGACCTTTTCCAGAAACTGGCGATGGGCAATCACATGACAGGGCTGAGGCGGTGTGAGATCGGTGGTTCCAGCGCGGGTATAGAGCAGGCACTGTCCCGGGGCCAGCCGCTGGATTTTCGCGACGATCTCCGGATTTCCAAAGGTAGCACCGTCACCCAGATCAATCGCGAACGTCCCAACACCGGTTGATGGCTCGGTAACATGCAGCAGTGAACGATTGAGTCGCATCCACTTGTCAGGGGTGCGGTTCAGAATGAGGAACGAGTTAGTGGTATAGGCAAAGTAGACGAAACCTGCGTTATCATCGGAACTGCTGCCTGCGGGTTCCAGATAAAGCTCGCATCTTTTCGGCTGGGCTTCTGATCCGGGCGGGGCGGCTTCACAGATGGCGCGTTCGAGGCCATCCTGTACGACATTGAAGGCCTGTACGCCGCCGGTCGTCGTCCAGAAGTGCTCAGCGCGGTTGTTTGTTGTCATCCAGCGCTCCAGGGTGTCGCATCCATCCACACCCTTACCGGAGCCGCGATTGACCGACCAGATCTGCATGCAGTTGCCGGGGCCAACGCGCCCTGACCATCGTCCCGCATGGAACGCAGCCTGATTCTCGCCCTGAACCCCATGAAAGGCCAGATTATCCAGATTGATCCGCGAAGCAGCCCGGTTGATCAGAGTCAGGTCATTGTCATCATAGACCAGCGTTACGTTTGCATCATGCAGAATGGTCACATCGACAGCAGCCCCCGGCGTGGCGGGTGTCCCCGCTGGCACGGACTGTCCGCTGATAGTATCCACCGGGGCCGGTGAATCTGCCGGACGGATGGCATGGATCTCGCGCCCAAGCGCCATCCCCACCAGATTGACAGCGGCTGCGGCCTGTGGGATGGTCATCCCGCTGAGATCCGGGACGGTGGCTGGCTGTGCTGCGGTGGGTTGTGCGGGGGGCTGCTGTGGTGTGGCTTCCTGTGCAGCGGCGGGTTGGGTAGCTGCAAATTGAGCAGTCAGCAGGAACACGAATAATACAGCGGAAAGCCGTATCTTCATCAATAAACCCTTTCACTAGATGAGACCTGAATGCTATGCATCCACATACTAAACCGCCGCTTGCTGTCAGAAGTTGCAAAAATGAGAAGTGTTGCAACATTCAGCACACTATGACGGTTCTGTTTGTAACAGAAACGTTTATTCACCTTACGGTGTCTGTAGGGGATGGTTGAGAGTCCAGATGTCAATTGAGGCTCAGGAAATCAATCAGACCATCCAACGGGCACAGCAGGGTGATCAGGCAGCGGTGGCGCAATTATATCAGATGTATGCCCAACAGATTTTTCGCTATGTTGCATATCGGGTGCCCACCCAGGCCGATGCCGAGGATTTAACGGCAGAAGTGTTCATTAAGATGATGGAAGGGCTGCCTGCCTACCGTGTGACCGGTGCGCCCTTTGAGTCATGGCTTTACCGTATTGCTGCGGCGCGCATTGCCGATTTTCACCGGCGCAGCAGACGGCGACCTCAGGCTGAATTATCCGAGACGCTTTCGACCAGTGATCCCAGCCCGGAGGAGCAGCTTCATGAGCAGCAGGAAGTTGATTATCTCCGCGAAGCGATCGGCAGTCTGGGTAATGAGCAGCAGACCATCCTGATTCTGCGGTTCATTGAGCGTAAAAGCCATCAGGAAGTGGCCGAGATCCTCGGCAAAACCGTATCCGCCGTGAAAAGTATCCAGCATCGTGCGCTGGTACAGCTTGCCGCTTATCTTGGGTCTGATGCAAAAGTCAGGCATTACCTGCGAGGCAGTGATGATGGATAATTACGAAAATCCAAATACACCTGCTGACCCGTTTGCCGATGAGCTTGCCAATCAGCTTGCCGATCAGCTCGACCAGATGCTGCCTTCAGGTTCGGATGCGCTTCCGGCGGGCACCGCACAGGACCCGCTGCTTGACGCGGCGGCGTGGCTGGCGTCTGCGCCAGTCCCAACCCTGAGTCCCGAAGCCTTTGCCCGTATTCAGGCGCGCATCCTGCCGGACCTTCCCGTGCAGCCGGGACAGCCTGCACCAGGGACAACCCCGACCAACATCGTCCGACCGACTTTTTCGCTGCCCATCGCGGCGGCTGCCGCCGTGATCGTCATTCTGGCGCTCGTCGGTGTCCTGCTGGCGACTCGTGGATCGGATAAGCCGGGTGGGACGGTGATTGTCGCCAACCCGACCGCCACATCGACCGAAGCCGAAGTCACGCCGACGGAACCGGCTGTCACCGATGAAATCGTCCCGCCGATGACGGAAGTCGTCAGCGTCACACCCACGGCGGAGATCCCGGCAGTGACAGACGTCACCGCTGTCACCGCTGTCACCGAAGTTGAGGTCGTGACCGAGGTGATCGTTGTCACCGAAGTCCCGCCGGTCACTGATACGCCGGTCATCCCGACCGAGCCTGTGCCTGTGACGACTGCTGCGCCGGTGATTTCACCGACCGAGACGGCGATTCCCGCGCCGAGTGATGTCACACTGACGCCGCAGGATACCCCCGGGCAGGATAATCCCAATACCGTTCTGGCAACAGCAGGTCCGCCTACACTTCAGGCGGTGGCGATCATCCTCGAAGGGCCGATCGAGCGCATCGAAGCGAATGTGCTGGAGATCTACGGCATCGAGGTTCAGCTTCAGTCAGATGACCCGCTGTTAAAGGTGCTGCGCATCAATGATTATGTACGCATCGAAGGGGATGTGGCTGACGCCGGGGCAGCGTTCACCGTGGTCGCCCAGACACTCATTCTGGATAACCCCGATCCGGTTGATAACGAGATCTATGTCGAGCCGGGAAGTGATGAAATCTGGCGCGATTCAGGCGACTGCACTAATCCACCACCGTCATGGGCATCTGCAAATGGCTGGCGCCGTCGCTGTGAGAGCGGCGTAAATCCCGGTAATTCTGGCAGCAATGGCAATAACGGTCAGGGTAATCAGGGGAACAACGGCAACAACGGGAATAATGGTAATAACGGTAATAACGGCAACAACGGCAATAACGGTAACAATGGCAATAATGGGAACAACGGCAATAACGGTAATAACGGTAATAACGGCAACAATGGTAAAGGTAATGGCAAGGGCAGTTGATGCTGCTTAGTGGTTTGCCATCGTCGATCCGCTCAACAAAAAATCCCGCCACATTCGGCGGGATTTTTTGTTGTCTGAGTGTCAACACACCTCACAGATTGTAAGTTACAATGAGGGGAAAGGGTAAAGAGGTGTGATGAATGGAAACCATTAAACTGACGACACAGATTGATGCAACTGGTATCCTGCGGGTTGAGTTACCTTCGCATCTGGCAAATCATGAGGTTGAAGTACTGGTCGTACTTCAGCCTGTTCAAAATCAGCCGCCAAAGGATTCCAACTGGGCTTCAGGGTTTTTTGAGGCGCTGGATGCGATCAAGGCTGACGATCTGACCGAACGACCTGATCAGGGTACGTTTGAGGAACGGGAGCCATTAGAGTGATTTACACATTGGATACAAATGTTTGACTCGCGGAGGTACCGCAGTTCATCTATCGAAAGCCCATCAACTGCTTTGATAATATCTTCTAGCATTGCTTAGTACCTCCGCGATAGTTTTTACCCGACCGAGATCTCTTTCCCATCGACCAGTGCGGCGAAGGTCAGGCCGCTGTCATTGGCGTCGATGCGCACTTCGGTGCCGCTGGCCGGATTGGTCCGCAGCAGGAAGTCCGCCAGCGGTTCGCGCACGCTCCGGCGGATGATGCGCTGGAGCGGACGAGCGCCGTATTCCGGTTCGTCGTTCTGCGCGATCATCCACTCGATGGCCGGTTCGGTGAAGGTCAGGTTCAGGCCGCGATCGGTTGCCAGACGGGTTTCCTTCTTCAGCAGCAGACGCAGGATCTTGCCGAGGTTCTCTTCGTCCAGCGCGTTGAACATGATGACCTCATCCAGACGGTTGAGGAATTCCGGGCGGAAGTACTCGCGCACATCTTCCATCGCTTCTTCGCGCACTTCGTCGGTGATCACCGGCACCGCCAGATGCTGGGAACCGAGGTTGCTCGTCAGGATGATGACCGTTTCGCTGAAGCTGACCGTCTGGCCGCGTCCATCCGTCAGGCGGCCTTCTTCAATCACCTGTAACAGGATGTCCACAATGCGCGGATGCGCCTTTTCGACTTCGTCAAACAGCACGATGATGTACGGCTGCTGCTTCACGCGCTCGGTAAGCTGACCACCGGCTTCGCTGTCCACATAACCGCTGGGCGAACCGATCAGTCGGTTCAGGCTGCTCTCGTCCTTGAATTCGCTCATGTCCAGCGGCAGCATCGCGTCTTCACTGCCGAACATGAACTCCGCCAGTGCCCGTGACAGCTCGGTTTTACCGACACCCGTCGGCCCCAGAAACAGGAATGCACCGATCGGACGCTTCGGGTCCTTCAGGCCGACGCGTGCCGTCTTGATGGCACGGCTGACCGCAATCACCGCATCATCCTGCCCGATGATACGTTCCTGTAGATGTTCGACCATGCTGGCATAGCGCACGCGCTCATCTTCACCCAGCTTGTTCACCGGCACGCCGGTCATCTGGCTGGCAGCCAGCGTGACATCTTCAGCATCGACCACCGAGTCCGCAAGTTCTGGCCGGAAGGCAAGCTGACTCTGCTGACTCATGCTGACCATCGCGGCAGTGCGGTGCAGCAGATGTTCCGCGCTGCGCGGCAGCGGGTTGGTCGCGAAGTAGCGTTTTGCCAGCCGCACGGAGATGTCAATGGCATCCGGCGCAACTTCCAGATCGTAGTCCGCCGACATGCGCGGCGCAATCGTTTTGAGGA
>JAEZAF010000031.1 GCA_023430545.1 Chloroflexota bacterium | reverse complement strand
CTTTACTTGTGGCCTGATCAGTCGGGGTGCCGGGACTCGAACCCGGGACCTCTACGTCCCAAACGTAGCACGCTACCAACTGCGCTACACCCCGTCCTTGCAGAACAGTGCTATCTTATCATTATTCTGTGATGGAGTCTATGCCGATATGATGAACAGGGCCGAATTTCTGCTCACAAAGCAGTCTGTGTGAAGCCATCCATACCTGTGGGCAGATGCTCACGCAAAACCCATGCTGGAACTTTAGAAGACGCCTATATAATACAAGAGCTTTCGTGGTCTGCATTGGCGGGCGACCGACAGGCGAATGATAACGTGTGCCTGCATGAATACAGACAATAAAGACTTCTGAGGAAAAAATAATGAATATTCTGATTATTGGCGGCACGCGCAATATCGGCTACCACCTGACGCAAAGTCTGGTCGAGCGGGGCGAACAGGTCACACTGTTGAATCGGGGTGTTTCGCCGGATGATCTGCCAGCAGGCATCCCACGCCTGCGTGCCGACCGCACCGATCCCCAGCAGCTTCGGCGCGCCCTGCACGGACGAAGTTTCGATGTCGTGATCGATATGGTCCTGTATCGCGGCGAAGAAGCTGAAGTGATCACCCAACTTTTGCGGGATGCTGTCGGGCATTACCTCTTCATCAGCACCGGACAAGTCTATCTGGTCCGTCAGGGGATTCAGCGTCCCTTCAAAGAAATCGATTATGCTGCTCCCTTAAGCCCCACACCCGCACCCAACACTTACGATTACGAAGAATATCTTTACGGCTACGAGAAGAGTCAGGTTGAGGATGCGCTGAGCGCGGCTTTCAGCGATCACGGCTTCCCGTACACCTCTCTGCGCATCCCGATGGTCAACGGCGAGCGCGACACCTTCCAGCGGCTGTACAGTTACTATCTGCGGATCAAGGACGGTGGACCGATCCTCGCCCCGGACACTCCTGATTACGCCCTGCGTCACATCTATGCACGTGATGTGGTTGACGCAATTCACCGCGTGATCGAACGTGGAAGCGTCACCAAAGGCAAGGCTTACAACATCTCGCAGGATGAGGAGCTGTCACTGGAAGCGTTCCTCAGCATTATGGCGCGTGCGATGAATATGGAAGCGCATGTCGTGCGGGTGGAGCGTGATGTTCTGGAAACCAACGGCTTTCTGCCGGACTGCTCACCGTTCAGTGAGCGCTGGATGTCCAATCTGGATAACAGCCTGAGCAAGCACGAACTAGAGATGCAGTACACGCCGGTCGAGACCTATCTACAGGCGATTGTCAACGAGTACGTCAGAAATCCACAGCCTGCCCCGGCTGGATACCGTCGCCGTCAGGCGGAAAAGCATCTGGTGACAGCGACGTAATACCAGTTACCTGCCCGCAACGCACGATGATATTCGTGCGTATATGTTGTACTGCGTATGCGTTTCTAAAATAGTGTAAAAGTACAGGAGGCCATTATGCGTGTTCACGAGTTGATCGGGAGAGACATCCGCTGGGAACGGACGAAGGACCGCGGTGAACACTATCAGTTACTGGTCGATAATCAGCAGGTCGCGGCGCTGAGCTGGACAAGCCAGTGGCGCAATGACAAGGCACAGGCGGATATCCCATCCGGCAGCTTTCGCTTCGAACGTCAGGGTTTCTGGAGCCAGCGCATTGTGATCTATGATCAGCACAGTGAAGAGCGCGGCGTTTATGTCCCTAACTGGAAGGGCGGCGGTCGGCTGGAGCTTTCCAGCGGCGATGTTTACTTCTGGCGTGCACGTGGCTGGATGTTCTCAAGTTACCAGTGGCTGAATAAAGACGAGAAACCGCTGATCGATTTCGCTGTCAAGACTGGCTGGTTCAAGATGTCCACCGAACTCGGTTTTATGGCGACCGGCATCAAGCCGGAAAATGTCGATCTGCTGGTGGTCTTCGGATGGTATCTGGCGATTCTGGCCTACAAGGACGCGGCGACCACCGCCGCCGCTGGTGGTTCATAGCAGGTCAATCAAACACACATAGAAAGGTGACGCCAATATCGTCACCTTTTTGATTGCCAGGAATGCCAACTTCTGACTTCATCATTATAATCGTAATGTCTCACCTCTCCACACAGCCGTATATACAATATGACAGGAGCAGATGAATCATGACCACCAGTACAGAAACTGTCGAAGTCGTCCTCGCACGTCATCTTGGAGCAATCGCGTCCCGTGATGTCGATCAGATCATGAGGGACTATACTGATGAGTCGGTCCTTATAACGCCGGAGCATACCTTCCGAGGTCTCGAACAGGTACGCGCTTTTTTCACTGCCGCTTTAAACATTTTCACTCCCGAAGTGCTTGGGATGTTCAATATCAGCAAACAGGAGATTGCAGGTGAAATCGCCTATCTCTTCTGGTCTTCTGGGCCAAGTGTCCCTTTTGCGACCGATACCTTCCTCATCCGTGATGGTAAGATCGCAGTACAGACATTCACGGGACAGATCGTTTCATAAAGTGTTTTAACCTCTGCCAGATCGGTAAAGCCAGATTGGTAAACCCATAGGAAGGAAGGTGAATCTCAGGCACTCTTCCTTCCGTTAAGACCTCCGCAAGCATTCTCATAAGTATTCCACTAGAGCTGCCAATCTATCATCTGTAACAGTTTCCACATGTGACTAAAGTCTGTAAAATCGATTTACGATTTTCTGTCATTTTATTTTGCAAGGAACTTATAATGTCTTCGCCCTATGCTCCAGCACGCCGCTATCTATGGACTGGCCTTGCCAGTATCGCCCTGCTGATCGCCCTGCTCAGCCTTTTAATGTCAGTTTCTGCCCAGACGGAACCGCTGCCGCCCGTCGCTGTAGAGGGGGCAGAGGTGGTGGGTATCTCGGAGGCGCACATCACCACACCGCTGACCACCATCAGCCCCGCCGCACCCTATACCGGTCCCATGATTGAACGCGCACGCGGTGGCTCAGAGAACGCTGTTCTTGGCCTGCCGGGTATCTCGGATGTGCCGCTGGTCGAGGCCGCAGATCCGCTGGCGGCGCAGCAGATCGCCGCACCGGAGCGACAGGAACGCGTATTCAGCTCCAAACTGCTGAACATCGATGGACAAAGCTTCACCGGTATCCATCCCTCGGATAACGTCGGTGATGTGGGCCTGACTGAGTACGTACAGTTGGTCAATCATCCAGACGGTTCTCAGATGACGGTCTACAACAAGACAACCGGAGCGAAGATCGGTGGCCCGATTATCCTGGGATCGCTGGCTCCGGCGACCAGCCCCTGCCGTCTAAGTGCAAACGGGGCTCCGATTGTGGTGTTCGATTCGTATGCCAAACGCTGGCTGATGGTCGAAATCTCGGACAACCCAAACACGCTGTGCGTTTATCTCTCGCAGACCAGCAGCGCGATGGGGACCTATTATGCCTATCAATGGGCGATACCAGGCTATCCGGGTTATCCGAAAGTCAGTGTATGGCACGATGCCTTTTATGTGACGGCGAATGAAGATCCGGGGGGAACGGGTGTAAACTTCCCGTCGATTTATGCGCTGGAACGTAACGATATGCTGGTTGGCGGCGCGGCGTCGCTGCTGCGTGTGACACTGCCAGCCCTTCCCGGCTTCGAATTTCAGGCCCTGACACCCGCCGATGCGGATGGGATCAATCCACCACCGCCGAGTCAGCCAGCGATGTTTATGCGGCATGTCGATGACGAGTTACATGATCCCAGCCCCACACCCGGACAGGATCGCCTCGAACTGTGGATGTACAGGCCGAACTTCGCTAATCCGGGGACCTCGGTGCTGATGGGGCCGACGCATCTGCCAATTGCCGACTTCGACTCTGATTTCTGCTCCAACAGCTTCTCCTGCATCCCACAGCCCGGCAGCTCGACGCTGCTTGATCCACTGCTGGAGCCGATCATGTGGCGGTTGCAGTATCGTAACTTCAATACGCATCAGTCGCTGGTGGGCAGTTTCACGGTGGGGGATCTCGATCCCGGCTCCAATGACCGTGCAGCGGTGCGGTGGTTCGAGGTGCGCGGCGGCAGCCTTACATGGAATCTCTATCAGCAGGGTACGTTTACTGCTGCCGACACGACCCACCGCTGGATGAGTACAATCGCGATGGACCGTTTCGGCAATATGGCGCTCGGATTCAACGCTTCCAACAATACGCTGATTTCGCCCAGTATCTATTACACCGGACGCAGGGCGAGTGATGGCATTGGCACCATGACACAGGGCAGCATTCTGGTGCAGGCGGGTAACAGTTCACTCTCCAACTCACGCTGGGGGGATTACAACTCGCTGAATGTCGATCCGATTGACGACTGTACCTTCTACTTTACGGCCAATTACACCAAAGGCGGTGTATGGGCGACACGTATCTCGTCGTTCCGCTTTGATGATGTCTGTACTGGTGCCCCTGCGCCAACCCTGACACCCAGTGTCGCACCGCCGACCCATACACCGACAGCAACGATCGCGCCGGTTGCCATTCAACTGATTCAGAACGGCGGCTTTGAGGCGAAGGACGGTGCAGGCGCACCGAGCCTGACGGCGTGGAGTGTCGCGAACCCAACCAAGGAAAAGATCAAGTGCAATAATCCAGCCAAAGGCAAGGTGATTGCCCGCAGTGGGCAATGTGCCTTCATGTTCAAGGGTGTGCCGGGTGAAGCGGCTAAACTCAAACAGACCTATAATGGCACCGAGACCTTTTTCATTGAAGGTGACGTGATTGGCTTCAGCTTCCATGTGAACGCGCCGAAGCCAGTGGTTGACCTCAAGGCGAAGATTAAGGTCAAGTACGAAGACGCGAGTATCCCGACGGGCAAGAACACGATCACCCTACAACCGACCGGCGGCGTCTATCAGGCGAAGGGGACCTCCTACACACTGGTCAATGACTTCGTGAGCAAGATCAAGCTGATCTTCGACCATCGCACGCCGACAGGAAAACTGTATATTGATGATGTCAGCCTCATCTGGAATCAGGTGGCGGCACGGCGTGTCCAGCGTCAGCGTCCGGCGGATATTTCGGCAGACGCACCGATTGAAGCACCGATCGGTCTGCCATAGTAAGCTCATGGCGCTGTCATGCCAGACAGCATGTTAGCAATGATGCTGGAAACGATGAGAACGGGATAGCGTATGAATATCCCGTTCTCAATGGTGATATATCAGCAAACTTAAAACTATGAGCCTAAACTCACCCGTGATTAATCTTATCTACTAGCACCTGATGTACAAATCAGGTTAGTATCGGGTGGAGATGGGGCTTCCACGGGGAATGAAGCATTTCATCTCGTGTTCTTCCAGAATGAATTTGGCTTTTATGAGGGGTGTGACACCTCTTTTCAGTGTGTCGCAGTATCGCATGTCGGTAAACAGACTAGAACAAACACGGTAATTTATGAACGACCAAAGAAACGCACGACGGTTTGAACAGCTTCGCAAGTTGGCTGAAAATCATCTCTCTTCAGAGACAAAATTACCTTCCACGCTTCCCGCTGATATTAACGAGTTAATTCATGAACTCGAAGTCCATCAGATTGAGCTGGAAATTCAGCATACCGAGCTTCAGCAGGCGTATGAAAGCCTTGAGAAGTCGAGAACACAGTATTCCGATCTGTTCGACTTTGCACCGGTCGGGTATCTGATTACCGACCGGGATGGCGTGATTCTGAATGTGAACCTGACAGCGGCGGCGATGCTGGGGGTGGAGCGACAGGAACTGATTCAGAATCGGTTCGCATCGTTTCTGGATCGTGATGACAAGGATACGTATTACATCCATCGTCGGGCGGCCTTCCGCAACCGCCAGTCGCAAAGCTGCGAAGTCCGGATTATCCGCCGCAACAAATCGACCTTCGAAGCACAGCTCAATATCGACATCGTGGCGCAGGACGAGGAATTATGCCGCATGTCGATCACCAATATCTCACAGATCAAACACGCCGAAGATGTGCTGCGTCAGACGCTCTTCCGCGAGAAGGAACTGAACGAACTCAAGACGCGGCTGATCAATGTGATCTCCCATGAGTTCCGCAGCCCGCTGAGTACCATCCTGTCGTCGGTGGAACTGCTCGAACGCTACAAGGATGACAGCGAGGAACTCACGGCGCGCCGCTTCCAGACGATCCGCAATACCGTCTGGCATCTGCACGACATCGTCAACGATGTGCTGCTGGCGCATCAGACAGGGGAAGAGGCGCTGCCACTGCGGCTGGAGTCCTTCGATATTGTGGCGGCGGTGCGGCAGCTCGTCGATGATCTTCAGCATTCCGGTGGGCACAATCGAATTCAGTTCACCTCTAATAAAGGGGAAGGTGAAGATTTCGTCATGATGGATCAGCACATGCTGCGGCGGATCGTCAACAATCTGATTCAGAACGCGCTGCGTTACTCCGATGACGTGGTAGAAGTCCGCCTTCAGTGTGAAAGCAACTCTGTCACGTTTCAGGTGGCGGATCATGGACAGGGGATCTCTGACGAAGATCAGCCGTATATCTATACCATGTTCTATCGTGGCTCTTCGGTCGAGAATATCCCCGGCACAGGGGTCGGACTGGCGATTGTCAGGCGAGCGGTGGAGAGTCAGGGTGGGGTGATTAGCTTCACCACACGCCCGACTCAGGGAACGACCTTTTTCGTCCGCCTGCCGCGAAAGGTGACCAGCAGCCAGCGTCAGTCTCCACCCACCCCATCCGCCTGATGAGTTACTCGGTCGTCCAGCGGGCCTGATCATCCATGCGATAGGTCAGCATCATCCCGGCGCGGACCCGCCCGTCGATGTCCTGTATGGGCAGCCCCAGCACCTGATATTTCTGGCCATTAAACTCGGAGATATAGGCCGACTTCCGTCCCTCAAGTGCCGCCCGATAGTGATCAATGACGAGTGGGATATGCTCTTCTGGCAGGACTTCCTGCAGCGTCCTGCCGACCATCTCTCCGGGATTGAAACCAGCGGCGGCCAGTGCATCGCCTCCCACCAGCAGAAAACGCATCTCGTGATCGAAGACCATCAGCGCCATGCCCGGTAAATGGTCAACCATAGCGCGATAGGTCTGCTCGCGTTCGGAGAGGATGTTGGCGATCCGCTTACGGCCAGAAATGTCGCGTCCCGTCAGCAGGCCGTATTCAACTCGTCCCTCTTTGTCATAGATCGGCGCGGTCGCCAGTTCGAAGGTGACATCCCCACGTGAAAGCTCGAACTGTAATGACTCGCCGCGCAGCGTGTCATCATAGATTTTGTTCAGCAGGGGGATGTTTTCCGGAATCTGTGTAATCTCCTCAAGCGTCTTGCCTTCGACTTCGCTGCCGACGTATCCCAGCGCTTTCAGCCCCTGCCCTTCGACGATCACAAACCGCTTGTTATGATCGAACAGAAAGGCGATGGTATTGGGCAGATTGCGCACCAGTGCCCGATAGAGGTATTCGCGCTGCGCGATCTGTTCCAGCATCGATTTCTGCTCGGTGATCTCGGTGAAGGTGATAATCAGGCCAGCGACGATGTTTTCCTGGGTGCGATAAGGGCTGATGCGCAGGACAAACCAGCGCTGATCGGTGCTGAATACTTCCCGCGAAAATGGCTGAAGGGTATCCAGCACCCTTTCGCATTCTTCATGGAAGCTGTGATAATCGAAGTTCTGGGCGAAATGCTGAATCGGACGACCGATGTCATTGTCCATCAGATTGAGCAGCCCGGCGGCGATCGGGTTAAACAGTTGAATCGCCAGCCGGTCATTGAGGAAAATGAGGCCGATGTCGATGCTCTTCAGCAGATTGATCTGATTGTTATTGGCCTGATACAGCGCATCGACTTTCTCATTCAGTTCGGCATTTACGGTAATGAGTTCCTCATTGATAGCCTGAAGTTCTTCTCTGGTCGTCTCCAGTTCTTCATTCGTACTCTGAAGTTCCTCATTCGCCGACTGAAGCTCCTCGTTGGCCGAGATCAGTTCTTCGTTCGATGTTTCCAGATCCTCAACAGTGGCTTGCAGATAGTTGTGTGCGGTCTGAAGATCATGTTCCAGATCGACAATCCGCTGCCGGGATTTCTGCTCACCTTCCCATATGCCGTCGGTTGACAGTTCAGCCGCTTCCACCACGGTGATGTGCTCAAAGATCACCAGAATCAGCTTTCGGTTTGTCAGGGCCTGTTCCAGCGGCTGAAAAATCAGCCGGATGGTCTCCACCTGATCTCCGTCGATCAGGCGGACATTCTCTTCGGTGGTCTGGTCGTTCAGCGCACTGATCCGCCGCAGATGGGCTGCCACCAGTGGCCGGATCTCCTGCCGGGCCATGCGCAGGATGTTCAATGAAGCCTCACCCTGTGCGGACTGAAGATAGTGGTTAGTATCCCCATAAAAATAGAGGATGTCACCACGTTCATCAATAATCACACTGGGGTGTGCGTAACGGTTCAGCAGTGTTTTTTCCGCAATTGCACGGATATTCAATGGTCGCCCCTGTGATTTAGGTATCCTGCTGGCAGCGGTTGCATCTGTCAGCCCGAAGTTCAGATCCAGCGGCTGCGGGACAATCCCCTTGATACAGCGGAAGATACGGTTCCTTTTATCGATTGGCTCGAACATATGGGTAAAGCCGGTCAGGGTCTCGGAGCTTCCAAGAAACAGGAAACCCGAATCATTGAGGGCGTAATGAAACATGCCGATGACTGGTTTCTGCACTTCGGCTGTCAGATAGATCAGCAGATTGCGGCACGAGATCAGGTCAAGGTGCGAGAAGGGAGGATCGCGGATCACGCTCTGCTGCGCGATCACCACCATGCTGCGGATTTCCTTGTTCACGGTGTAGTGACCATTTACATGGGTGAAGTACTTTTCCAGAAGCTCCTCGGGCACCTCACTGACGATATTTTCCGGATAAATCGCAGTGCGGGCTTTGTTCACCGCTTCTTCGTCAATGTCGGTGGCGAAGATCTGAATGTCGATGTCTTTACGGGTCTGATCACGGTATTCGCTGAACAGGATTGCCAGACTATAAGCCTCCTCACCGGTTGAGCATCCCGGCACCCAGACACGGATGATGTCCTTCTGCGGGTTTCCGCACAATGTCGGGATCACCTGGGTGCGCAGTACTTCGAAGGCCTCGGCATCACGGAAAAAGCTGGTGACGCCAATCAGCAGTTCGCTGAAAAGTAATGGTACTTCGGCTCGGTGGGTTTCGAGAAAGTGCAGATAATTCTCGATGCTGTTGATCCGGTTCACAATCATCCGGCGTTCAATGCGGCGGGTGATTGTATTCAGCTTGTACTGTGCAAAATCGTGGCCGGTCTGTGTCCGAAGTAGTTGGAAGATCTCTCTCAGTACATCCGATGAGCGTTCCGGGGACGCCTCCGCGATCATCCCTGAAGGAGCACCAGCTCTGGCGTAGTATGCAATCAGTGCCTGTGGCATCTCTTCCGGTGGCAGGATGAGATCTGCCAGACGGGTGACGATGGCGCTGCGCGGCATGCCGGTGTATTTGGCCGAGGCAGGGCTTTGGGCGATGATCAGCCCCTCATTTTCCTTGATGACCTTTAATCCAGCCGTCCCGTCGGAACCAGTGCCGGACAGGATGATGCCGGTCGCAAAGCTCCCCTGATCCCTGCCCAGTGAACGAAAGAAGGCATCAATCGGCAGCCGAAAACCCCGTGGTAAATCAGGGGCCTGTAACAGAAGTTCACTGTTTCGAATCGTCATCTCACGATTGGGCGGAATCACATACACATGATTCGGCTCGACTTTCATGCCATTTTCCACCTGATGCACTGGCAGGGTGGTATAGCGTGCCACCAGCTCGGTCAGCATACTGTGATGGGTCGGATCAAGGTGCTGGATGAGCACAAAGGCCATGCCGGTATCAGTTGGCAGGTGGGTGAAGAAACGCTCGAAGGCCTCCAGCCCACCGGCAGAAGCCCCAAGCGCGACGACAGGAAACCGATTTTCACGCACTTGTGTATCCGCCTGAGTGACGGGCTGGGTGGCTGTTACACCGACCGGTACATCAGCCGTTATGCCTGTTGTTACATCGTCCGGATTTTCCGGACTGTTTGGAGAGAGTAGATCAGTCATGGTCTTTAGAATTCTCGTGCACTCGCGTCAAATGGCGCTGTCTTACGATACGGTACCATCTCACTTCTACCTGTAAGATTTCTTAATTATTTAAAATCGTTCTCAATGCTATTGTAGAAAACACACGCATTTTTACAGAGGTACACATGGATCATTCGCCCGTAG
>JAEZAF010000209.1 GCA_023430545.1 Chloroflexota bacterium | reverse complement strand
GCCGTGCCGATAATCCATTTACCAACAATCGTTAATCTGGAATCACCACATTCGAGAGGTCGGCTTCGGGTTCGGGGAAGCGCAGGTTCATCGACTCCAGTGTGTTGACGATGGTCTGGGCGACGACGATATTGCGGAACCATTTCTTGTTGGATGGCACGACGATCCAGGGGGCATAATCGGTGTTGCATTCGGTCAGGGCGTCCTGATAGGCAGCCATATAATCATCCCACTGCTGGCGGACGGGTAAATCGCCTTTTGAAAATTTCCAGTGCTTTTCAGGGTCATCCAGACGGGCCTGCAAACGCTCCTTCTGTTCGTCCTTACTGATATTGAGATAAAACTTGATGATACGAGTACCGCTGTCCGTCAGCAAACGCTCGAAGTTGTTGATGTGATCATAGCGGTGCTTCCAGACCGATTTCGGCACCAGTTCATTGACGCGGACGACCAGCACATCCTCGTAATGGCTACGATTGAAGATGCCGATATAGCCTTTGGGCGGGGTCTGCTGGTGGATGCGCCAGAGAAAGTCATGGGCGAGTTCGGTGGATGTCGGCACCTTAAAGGGCGCGATGCGCAGGCCAATCGGGTTCACGCCCTTGAACACATCCTTGATGACGCCGTCCTTGCCACCGGTATCCATGGCCTGAAAGACGACCAGCAGCGCCTGCTGTGACTGGGCGTAGAGCATTTCCTGAAGGTCTTTGATGCGGTCGCGCAGATGATCGAGGGTATTATTGGCCTGCGCCTTGGTCATCCCGGCGGTGTCTGCGGGATTGAAGTCTGAGAGTTTGACCTTTTTACCGGAGTCAGGCTGGTAGACGGAGACATCGAGCATGGGGACAGGTCCTTTGTGTGATGCGGAAGTCTACCGGGATTGTTGCAGATTGTGGTGGAAGGTGCAATCTCCGGGTGGTGTGAGGAGGGTATTACAGCGGACGAGCACGGCGATAGATCGCAGCCCGCCCCTACGGATACGGTGAGGTCAGGATCAGGGTGTGTCGAAGTCTTTTTCGCTGCGGGGAACAGCAACACGGGTGGATTCGCCGCGATAGGTCACCATACCGGGGCCTGCGCCTTTGATCTTGCGCACATGCTTGATCTGCGTGATGTCCACATCAACCTTCCCTTCTGCACGATTGGTGCTGTAATACGCGGCCAGCGATGCCGCCTGCTCGATGACCGATTCAGGGATCTCGCGGCCATCATTGCGGATGACGACATGCGATCCCGGCACGCCCCGAGCATGTAACCAGAAATCATCGGCGCTGGCCTTTTTGAACGAGACCAGCTCATTCTGGCGGCTGTTGCGCCCCACCCAGATGACAAAACCATCTTCGGTGATGACGCGCAGCGGTGCGCTCTGCCCTCCCCCACCGAGACGCTTGGCGGTCTTGCCTTTCCAGTAGCCTCTGGATTGTAATTCCTGCTGCACCTCGTCAATCTCCGGCCAGTTGGATGCAAGCTGAAGATCGGTCTCTAACTGTTGGAGATAAGCCAGTTCCTGACGGGACTCCTCGATCAGACGCGGGACATCATCGAGCGCTTTTTTGGCCTTGTTGTAACGGCTGAAATAACCCTGTGCGTTTTCCAGCGGTGTGAGTTCAGGGTTCAGTCTGATCACACGGGCTGGCTGATCGGCGTCATACTGGGCGGTCAGTTCAGTCTGCCCGGGCTGAAGGGTGTACTGATAGGCGAGGATCAGCTCACCGTTTTCCTTGAGGGTTTCGCGCTCGGCATCATCGGTCATGGAGCGCTCAAGTGAGTAGAGCTTGCTGCTGACACGGGATTTCGCTTCTTCCAGCGCAGTGAAGACCGGCTTTTTACCAGCGGTATAGGCTTCTTCACCAGTGGGCTGACCGTAGAAACGCGCCAGCGCTTCACTGATGCTGTCCACCGGCTGCCAGCCGTCCAGATGGGTGATCGGATAGACACTGAACGCTTCAATCCGGCCATCGGCTTCGACGATACCTGGCTGCCAGTCACGCTGTTTCAGCGGCGGAAGCACGAGCTGCATGGCGCTGTAAATCGCAGCGGCGTCCGCCGCAGTGGTACGGATATTGGTGTCCCCATGCGCACGGAAGATGATCTCTTTCGCCAGCAGCGGGCTGAAACCAAACAGCGCGGCGGAAAGCGTCTGGAAGGCTTTCCGTTTGGGGTCAGTGTCAGCCTTCAGGATGGAGTCAAGCGTGGACTGGTCGAGCGTGTGGGGGTTCTGCTTAGCGGTCTGCGGGGGCGGCGGGACGTACTCGTGCGCTGGAAGTGTCAGGCGGTAGCGGTTATCTTCCGGCCCGACGCGGCGCATGGAGTCAATGATAATGCCATCCTTGACCAGAATAATGTTGCTGCGGCGCTCCATCGGCTCGATGATCAGCTCGACCGCGCCTTCCGGTCCTTCGATATCGAAGATGATGACGCGCTCCCATGCAGGCTGGCTGACATGGGAGACGATCCCACCTTCGACATAACGGCGCAGCAGCAGCGCAATCTGTTTGGGAGTGGACAAACCGCGCCGCAGCTTGTCTTCCACCAGATGGATGCGCGGCTGTAACCGGTCAGCACTGAGATAAAGATAGCGGCGCTGATGATCGGCATAGGAATAGATCTCCATACCGAGGCCGGTTTCATCGACGCTGAGGGTGTCCTGAATGCGGCCACCCGCCAGCGTGTCGAGAAACTCATCGACCAGCGCGGAAAGTGTGAAGGCGTCGAGATACATCTCAGGAACCGCTTTCGGTCGCGGTGTCAGTGGTGCGCAGTGTCAGCAGGTAGGCCATGATGTCTCCGATATCCTGATCTGACAGGATTGTACCGTAGATCAGAGGCATCTGGGCGGTGTAACCCTCGACGATATGCGCATCCGGATGGACGATGGACTCGTAGATGTAGGCTTCGGCAGTCATCGGTGGGCGGCGTTCGACGGCACGGGCGGCGACTCCGCTGAACGGAGGCGCGAGTCGATTGGCAGCGCCCGCGACATGACAGGCATGGCAGCCGGTGGTGGTGATCAGTTCCTCACCGCGTGCGGGGTCGGCCTCTTCCAGCAGTGGACTGACAACTTCCATGTAGGAGTCGCGGTCCACGTCAGCGACAACTTCCGCGCCGCCTTCGGGGATGCTGCTGGTGGCAATAAACAGGGCGATAAAGGCAAGACTCGCCAGCACAAGGATGCCCAACGCGATATATACCGGCAGCACGGGTGTACTGCGGTTGGGGGGAGTAGTCATCAGCATTCACCTATCCGGCGATTAGCCGAGGAAAAGACGATCAAAGATCATCAACAGGAACAGGAAGGCGAGATAGGCCGTCGAGTACTTGTAGGTCTTGCGGGCCATCGCCTTATTCGCCACCTGAATGAGCTTCACGGAGTAGTAAATCATCCCGATGCCGAGCGCCAGCCCGCCGAGCAGGTACATCGCGCCCAGTGTCCCGAAGAAGACCGGCAGGAGCGAGATCAGCAGAAGCTGAATGGAGTACAGCAGGATCTGAATGCGGGTGGCTTCTTCCCCACGGGCAACCGGCATCATCGGCACTTCAGCACGCGCGTAGTCGGTATTGACGAGCAGCGCCAGCGCCCAACTGTGCGGCGGTGTCCAGTAGAAGACGATGGCGAACAGGAAGAAGGCGTCGATGGAGAGGCTGTTGGTCACGGCGGCCCATCCGACCAGTACCGGGATTGCCCCTGCCCCACCGCCAATCAGGATGTTGACGACCGTGTTGCGCTTCAGGATGATGGTGTAGACGACGATGTAATAAATGGCACCGGCCAGCGCAAGCCCTGCGGCCAGCCAGTTGACAAACCAGCCGATGATCAGGACGGACCATATCAGCAGGGCCAGCCCGAACAGCAGTGCATTCGTCGGCTGGACGCGCCCGGACGGAATCGGGCGGCGGGCGGTGCGCGTCATCTTGGCGTCCATGTCGCGATCAAGGTACTGATTGATGGCGCTGGCACCAGCGGCGGAAAGCGCCCCACCGATAATCGTCGGGATCAGGATGCTGGCCGACGGAAAACCGTTGGCAGCAATCACCATTGCGGTGACGGTGGTAAAACACAAAAGCAGAACGATCCGCAGCTTGGTCAGCTCCAGATAGGTCTTCAGAATCGCGCCCCATGCGGGCGGGGGCGTCAGGGTAGACTCCATGCCGTATTACCTTGCGTATTTTGATCAGGGATTGCGCGGGTGTTCAGCACCTCGAGGATGCTGAGACAGACAAGGAACGACCAGGTGGCGGCGGCAAGCCCAACATGCGCGGCACCGGTCCAGACGGCGGCCTGTGTCAGCACATAGAACGCGCCAACGACGACCTGAGCGAGATAGGTTATCAAGGCAAGCACAGCCATCAGGCGGACGTTACGATCCTGCCGGGTGCGCAGCATGTACCAGACGAGCAGCACGATGGTGAGACCCAACGCGGCGACAGCGTAACGGTGTCCCATATGGACGAGTGCCAGTGTCCCCTGCCCGACCGGGAAGACCTGCCCATTACAGAGCGGCCAGTCCTCACAGATCAGGGTTGCGCCGCTGCCACGAACCAGGGCACCGGTCAGGATGATGACAAGCGAAAGTCCGCTGGTGATGTATGCCAGCAGGGTGACATGATCTGACGCGTAGCGTACACGCTGACGGTACAGGGCACCGACAGCGGCGAAGAGCAGTGCCCCAAGCAGCAGCATGGCCGTCCCGAGATGCAGGGTGACAATCGTCGGTGGCAGATCGAGCTTCACGGTAAGTGCGCCAAGCATACTCTGAATAAAGAACAGCACGGCTGCCACGATGGTCGCCATAAGGATATGCCGACTGCGGGTGCGATAGGCACGCCATGCAAACACGAGCATCGCGATCCCCAGTGCGCCGATCAGCGCGGCGAAGAGGCGATGCAGCCACTCGATCCATGCAGTGAGATTATCCAGCGGGGGGAAGATACTGCCGTTACACAGCGGCCAGTCATTACCACAGCCGAGGCCAGAGTCGGTCACACGGACAATGGCACCGAAGACGATCAGGCCCAGTGTCAGCAGTGCGGTGACAACCGCAAGCCGAGGAAATGGACCTGATCGCGATATCTGATTCGCTTCCATTCCAGTAAACTTTCGAACTTTTCAGCAGTTAACATTTAACGTCCGATCCAGAGCGCGGATGATGGAAACCTGGAATCCTCTGGTTATCGAACGGTCTAACAATAGAGATGATCTGCTACTCGGCAGTCTGTATGGCAGCCTGATCGGTCGAAGCTGGCGAGTCGCTGGCTTTGGCAATCGCAACCTGCCGACTGAGCAGCCACACGACAATGGCAATCGTGACGCCCATCCCAATCAGGTTAAAGATGATAAAACCGACCAGCAGGACGAACTGCTGCGCCTGCCAATCCGGAGCGAGGAAAGCGGATGCTTCGGGGTTGGCCGTCTGGATTTTGGCACCCGGCATCATCTGTGTGCCATTGGTAGCAGCAAACATGGCGGTCAGGCCACCGGCGGCGATCAGGATCGCAATGATGACAAACAAAGGGATAAGTCGCTTCACGGAATCCTCCATCAGAAAAGCAGAATTGCGGATCATTGTACGCTTTGTCACAAGGGGCGGCAAGTCAGGGTTTGGACTGAATCCAATGTCGGCGTTATTTTGCCTGATGCGCCGCGATGATGCCCTGATTGTACTTCACCTGATGCAGCGTGTCATCCTGTGAAGCGTGAAATGGTCGCAGATGCTCCTCAATCATTACACAGTGAGGTGCGCCTACTTTTTCTCCTGCTGATTATCGTCAACCGGATCGCTGATTTCACCTGACTCCAGTGCACCATCGCCGGGTTTATGAGGCAGCGTGAAGAAAAAGACACTGCCCTTTCCGGATTCGCTCTGCACCCAGATGCGGCCACCATGCTGGCGGATAATCGCGGCCACAATCGAGAGACCAAGTCCGTTGCCCTCAATCCCCTGAGGAGAATTCGCACGGAAGAACGGTTCGAAGATGCGCTGATGGTCAGCGGATGGAATCCCGATGCCGTTATCAGCCACCCTGACCTCAACACCGTCTTCAATCCCGACAGACGAGACTCGAACCCACCCACGATCGCTGCCGTATTTGACCGCATTACTCAGCAGGTTATTCATCACCTGACTGATGAGGCGCGAGTCGGCTTCGATATAACGGGCGTCTTCAGGGATGCTGATTTCGACGCTAATGCCACGGCTGTGGGCAATGCCCTGAATCAGCTCGACGGCGTCTTCGGTCTGCTTGAGGAGATCCACTTTTCCAAGCTGAAGCGGGGCTTCTTCCGTACTCGCATCTGATTCCAGCAGGTTGGCGATCTGCGCGGCCATGCGGTTCAAACCGCCGAAGGCACGATCAAGGTAGCGAAGCTGAAGCTCATTCAGCGGACCGGCCTGCTGCACCAGTTCCAGAAAACCCTTCACAGCGGCAACCGGTGTTTTCAGCTCATGTGCAGCCTCACGCAGAGGATCATGCTGGTGGTCATGCGGGATGTTGGTCTTCTTGTTGCTCATAACGTTTCCATTGTGAATAACAGTGCCGGTAAGGTATCAAACGCATGAGCCAGCCGTGTCCCATGCCACGTGAGAAGCGACGTATCAATCAGGTGAATACGGTTACTTACAGCAGCGGGTACATCCAACCCCTTAAACAGTTCAACGTGTGAAGGGTCAAAGCCGTCCGGTGCCCCTTCGGGCAGCAGTATCACCTCTGGCTGGCGCTGGATGATCTCCTCCATTGTGACCTGCGGATAGCGGCCATCACCCGACCGATCAGCGAAGATGTTTTCCCCACCGCAGATACGCAGCAGATCGTGGGTGAAGGTATCGGCGCTGATGGTAATCCACGGATTGGCCGCCAGTGGGACAAAGACACGCGGCAGGCGGTCTTCATTCGCCAGACTGATCCCGCGAAGCCAGTCATAAGTATATTCCAGAAGACGGATGCGCGGCACCATAATCTGATCATCAAACAGATTCATCAGATCCCACAGCAGCGTGAATGCCTCGGCGACAGTCTGAGGGAATGTCTCCCAGACTTCAAGTCCAGCGGCGCGCAGGATTTCAATGTCCTGCTGACGGTTTTCTTCACTGTGAGCAATCACAAGATCCGGCGACAGGGCGATGATGCGGTCTGTGTCCAGCTCCTGCGGCGGCCCCATCCGCAGGAGCAGCGCTGTCCCCTGTGCGGGATGAATGCAGGCATCGGTGACAGCGATTAATCGACTGCCGAGATTCAGATCGAAAAGCGATTCGGTGACACTGGGAACCAGCGAAACCACACGCTGCGGTGGTTCGATCTGGGGCAGACCGCCTCCCTGTGTGTAAGTGTAGTCATTCATCCGTTTATCACCGGCCCGATCTGCTGTGGCTGATTAAGCGCGAATCAACTGGTCGCGTTCCGGCCCGACGCCGACGATCTGCACAGGGACTTCGCACAATTCAGCGATGCGATTGATGTAGCGCTGTGCGTTTTCGGGAAGTTCCGACAGCGACTGAAGATGACCGACCGGCTCATCCCATCCTGGAAGGGTTTCGTAAATCGGCTCAACACGTTCCAGCGCAGCGGCTTCCATCGGCGGGTAAAGCGACTCTTCTCCGTCCAGATTATAAGCGACGGCCAGTTTCAATTCCTTGAATCCGCTGAGAATATCGAGTTTGGTGATGACCAGCTCGGTAAAACCGTTGACGGCGGCGGCATAGCGCAGCATGACGACATCCAGCCATCCGCAGCGGCGCGGTCGGCCTGTTGTGGTACCGAATTCGTCCCAGAAATTGGACCCAGTCCCACGCAGGCGGTCACCAAGTTCACCTTCGAGTTCAGTCGGCATGGCACCAGAGCCAACACGGGTGCTGAAGGCCTTGGTCACCCCGACGACGCGATCGACATGCTTGGGACCGAAACCGAGTCCGGTCAGGGCACCGCCAACGCTGGGTGACGAACTGGTGACAAACGGATAGCTGCCGTGGTCGATGTCGAGGAGTGTGCCTTGTGCACCTTCACACAGCACGCGAGCGCCCTGCTTCAACTGCTGGTGCAGATAGACAGTGGTATCGGTGATAAACGGGCGCAGGCGCTCCGCCGCATCGACATATTCCTGCACATTTTCATTGACCGTCACCGTATCCGTCATACCACTGCGTGCGAGTTCTTCACGCACCATGTTAATACCCGCTTCGACGGCGTCGGCAAAGGTCTCGATGTCGCGCATCTGACCGGCACGCAGGCCGCGACGTCCGGTTTTATCGAGATAGGCCGGTCCAATCCCGCGCAGGGTTGTACCAATCTTCTGGTCTCCACGGGCGGCTTCCTGTGCGGCATCCTGTGCGACGTGAGCGGGGGTAATGAGGTGCGCCTTGCTGCTGATCATCAGTCGTTCGGGTGTGACTTCGACACCGAGTGCCAGCAGATAATCCAGCTCTTTCACAAGGTTGACCGGATTTATCACCATACCGTTGCCGAGCACACACACCGCCTGAGGATGCAGAATCCCCGATGGTACCAGATGCAGTTTGAAGACCTGTCCATCGAGGAAAATGGTATGTCCGGCGTTATCACCACCGCCGAAGCGTGCCACGATGTCAGCATCCATCGCCAGCCAGTCCACCACGCGGCCTTTGCCTTCATCACCCCACTGTGCGCCAATGACAATCGTTGCAGGCATTTAAAATCGCTCCATATCCTGAAATTAATGTGATGGACAGCGGACGCGGCAGCGCGTCTGCCAGCCACCTGAAAACCCGTTTGCAGACTTACCTGATGATCTGACTATTTTGAAAACTGTTTATGGATTCTGCCATGCACGACCAAGACCAATGGCAACCTGTCCCCGTCCAAGCACTTCCAATACACCATCCGGCCCCAGTGCAAGCGCCGATTCAACGCCGATCCCCAGTGCGACGGCAGACGGTTCAAGATCCAGAGTCTGGCGTGCCGCCTCAGAATCGGCGATGCGGGTGACTTCCGGCAGGATCAGCAGATTCTCCAGCCAGCCCAGACCGCGCGTCAGCTTTCCGGCTTCATCCAGCATAAACTGGCCCAGCGCGACCGCCCCACGCCCTTCGGCAAGCACGATTGTCCCTGTCTCCAGCGCGGCGAGAATGCCTTCAGCAGCGGCTCCGGGAAGGGTATCACGCCATGCTTCGGCAGAGACGCTGTCGTCGATCATGATCAGGCTGGCATCTTCAAGCTGTTCGCGGATGGTCTGATCATCTTCAGCCACGATATTGACCAGATAACCCGTGGGCGCACCGAGGTCTTCCATATCATCGAGTGTTTCATCACTGGAGTCTTCATCGAAGCCCAGATAGGCCACCCCACCGCTGGACTTAATCCGCCGGAGCACCTGAGCACGCACTTCCCCACCGAAACTGGTCCCGCCGGACAGGATAATCCAGCCGATGCCGGAAGACCAATGCAGAATGTCTTCAATCGCCATTACAAATCCAACTGCCTAACATGCTATACGGTTGATGGTTAAACGAAATCCTGCTCACAATATCGGATGGCATCAAGCCATCAGGCCATCAGGCCGACTCAGACTGCCTGAATACGTACTCGCCCACTGCCGCTGACAGCAGTGCCACACTCAGCGGAAGGGCATCTTCGTCGAAGTCGAAGCGCGGGTGATGATGGCCGTAATTCAGGCCGCGCTCCGCATTGGCAGATCCCACCAGAAAGAACATGCCCGGTATATCCTGCATCAGATACGAGACATCCTCGCCCACCATCAGCCGGATGTCGTGATCGAGCTTGTCTTCCCCGACCATCTGCGCGAATTTGCGGCTCAGGGTCGCGCCTACTTCGGGGTCATTGATCACGGGGATGGTCAGGTGCCTGACATCAACTTCAGCGGTGCAGTTCATGGCAGAGGCGACTCCAGTCGCGATTTCCTGCATACGGCGCACCATCAGATCGCGGACTTCGGTGCTGTAGGCGCGCATGGTCCCGGTCAGCTCGGCGGTCTGCGGGATAACGTTGTGTGCTTCTCCGGCGCGCACTCTGGTCACCGAGATGACGCCAGTCGCCGCCGGATCGACATTACGCGAGAGAATGGTCTGCAAGGCGGTGATGATATGGGCTGCACAGACCACCGGATCAACCGTGAGCTGCGGCTGTGCGCCGTGCCCCCCTTTACCGGTAATGTTGATGGCGAAAATGGACGATCCAGCCATGAGGCCGCCGGTGGTCATGCCGATGGTGCCCAACGGAAGGTCATTCCACAGATGCAGGCCAAGCCCGACATCCGGACGCGGATTTTCCAGGACGCCGTCGTCGATCATGGCGCGTGCACCGCTGGCGATCTCTTCCGCAGGCTGGAAGACGAACTTGACGCGCCCGGCCATCTGACTGCGATAACCGGACAGCAGTCTGGCAACACCGAGCGCGATGGTGGTGTGTCCATCATGTCCGCAGGCGTGCATCTTGCCGGATGTCTGCGAGATGTAGTCGGTCTGATTGGCTTCCTCGATAGGCAGCGCATCCATGTCGGCCCGCACCAGCACAGTCGGGCCGTCGCTATCGCCTTCAAGGATGGCCACCACGCCGGTTTTTCCGACTCCGGTCTGCACTTCAAGGCCGAGGTTCGATAATTCCTGCGCGACGATGCCCGCCGTCCGCACCTCTTCAAAGGCCAGTTCGGGATGCTGATGCAGATCCCGCCGACGCGCAACCAGTTCGTCGCGCATTGCCTCGGCCTCGGCGAGATAGTCAATCGTGCTGCCTGAAATCATCTATCGGGTTACTTTCTGTGTCAGGTCGTGGTTATAAGACACGGGCGGACACGGCTGGCGATTCGCCTGGCATGCCGTGTCCCTACAGTTATCGGCAAATATGATTATTGTTTGGCATGCTTCAGATGCCCCAGATAGCCTGCTAGCGCATATTGAGCACACAGAACTGCTCGATATAACGCACCTGATCATCCGGTGAGTGCGGGTCAATCGAGCGTTCCTTTACCCGCTGGGCCATCGACTCCATATCGGCGATCTGGCTGATGTGATGGCGCAGGGAGTCGATCTTCTGATCGATGTAACGGGTCACATCGACGCGCACATTCGGGTCACGGGTGCCTGCCAGATAGACCTGCTGTACCTTGTGAACATCAAGCCGTTCGTCGCGCTCCAGCTCTGGAAAATTCAGCCGGTCACGGGCCGTGGGATACACCGCGTCGATCACGGCCTCGCCAATGGCGCGGTGATCCGGATGATTGATTCCCCCACCCGGCCAGTACATGGTCATTGGGTCACAGGTGACGACGATGTCTGGCTTTTTCATGCGCAGGATGCGGACGAGATCGCGGCGCAGTTCCAGTGAAGGCAGCAGTTCGCCATCACGGTAGCGCAGGAAGATCACCTCCCGGACGCCAAGTGCAGCAGCGGCGGCGCGTTCTTCCTGTTCGCGGATCTCGATCAGGCGGTCGCTGGTCATCTCCAGGTCAGCGCTGCCCTTGTCCCCGCTGGTTGCGAGGACAAAGGTCAGATCTGCACCTTCGGCGGCCCATCGTGCAAAGGACGCCCCGGCAAAAAATTCAGGATCATCAGGATGGGCAAAGATGCCCATCACCCGTTTTACCGGCTGTTCTGCCGGATCAACTGCGGACTGCGATGTCATGGTCTGATCAGTCATGCCCGGTTACGCCCCTTCAGATCCGGGTGGGGTCGTATTACCGTCGGACGGACGTTTCCCCTTCGCATTTTTACGATTGGGGCGGCGTCTGCGCTTCTCTGATTTAGGCTGCTCACGCTGGTCGCGCTGATCGCGGCGCTTCTGATCGTCGCGGGGTGTCGCTGCGGCCCGCCCTGTCTGCGGCTGCGATGCGCTCGCATCCGCTGGTGTGGGTACCGATACATCTGTGGGTGACTGTGGGCCAGTGCTGATGGCATCCTGTGCGCGAACATCACCCTGCGCACGGATCTCCTGATTGCGGATGTCCTGATTGCGCGTACCGGGCTTCTGACCACATTCACATGCTTCGCCTTCACCGTGCTTGGTGCAGGGTTCCTTGGCCTTTTTCTCCAGCGCTTCGAGTTCTTCCAGCGGGATCAGGTCCTCGCGCTTGACGGTGGAACGACCTTCGCCTTCGATATACACCACGACTGAGTCCAGCAGCGGATAGACATCGATCACCTTGCCGACACCGTTGGGTGTGCCGACGCGCTTGTTACGCTTGGGAAGCTGTTTACGTGCTTCAACATACTGTTCATATTCATACACCAGACAGCAGCGCAGGCGACCGCACATGCCGGTGATCTCCGACGGGTTGAGCGAAATACCCTGCACCTTTGCCATCTTGATCGAGATCGGGCTGAAGTCCGTCAGGAAAGTGCTGCAACAGCGCAGGATACCGCATGCCCCAAACCCACCAAGCAGCTTGGCGACATCACGCGGGCCAATCTGACGCATCTCGATCTGCATGTCGAAGTGCTTGCCAAGTTCGGCGACCAGCTTCGTGGTATTGATCTTCTGCTCGGCACTGAAGAGGAAGGTCAACTGTGAACCATCGTAGTTATACTGTGCGGCGACAAACTTGACATCATTGAAGCCGCCGAGTTTGTGCGCGGCTTCCCGACAGATCACCAGCGCTTCTGGCTCCTGTGACTCCCAGTGCTGCTTGAGGACGAGGTCACGGGGGGTGGCAGGCCGCATAATCGGCTTGTGTTCGCGCTCCGGATCGGCCTCGGCAAAGGCCATGATCTGCCCCATCTGACGGCCTCGCAGGGTCTCGACAATCACATAGTCGTTCACCTGGAGATCAGGGTAATCGCTGTAATCAAAATGATACAGCTTTCCAACATTGGTAAAACGAACACCGGCAACAGTCCGCTGCCGTATCATATCACTCATAGAGTCGTCCCTACGAAATCAAATCCCCGGCCATATCTCGGCTCTCAGGGATATACAGTGCAATATTGTGAACCCAAAGTTCCATGTTACAATCATACCAGAGGGACGAGTAAATCACGAACGCTGCATTTGGATGATTCGCGCCGATCGTCTGTCCAATGTCATGATCTCAAACCAACCGTCCTTTCGCCCTTTCCCTTATTACACATACAATTTTATGAAAGCCCGCCCAGCCAGTATGGGATGGCGCGGCTGTCTGTTTAGCGGTCAGACCGTCTAACAGCGAAACTTTTTAACAGATGATTTAATCCAGGCAGTACCGGCGGATACGACACCGGTCATCATTGGTCGAGAGCACGTCCAGAAAGCAGTAAGACATTGAACGATCGAAACAAAAGTGCGCGTCATACACTGGTGATGAAGTTCGGCGGTGCCGCACTTGGCACGACCGGCGCACTGTCGCAGGTGATCAGCATTATCCTGCATGAATATACGATGTGGGAACGTCTGGTGCTGGTGGTTTCAGCACTGGAAGGCGTTACAGACTCGCTGCTGGAAGCGACACAGCTTGCACAGTTGAGCAACCGACGCGGTTACCGGCGCATCGCGGCGAACGTGCGGGCGCGGCACCTCAACATCGTCGAGAAAATGCCGCTGAACCCGACCGAGCGCAGTGCATTACAGGCCGACATCGACCGGCTGCTGTACGATATGCTGAATATCTGTCAGGCGATTGCCGATGACACCTCGACACCGGATGTCGCACCGGATGCCATTGACGCGGTGGTGGGTACGGGTGAAAAGTTAGCGGCGCGTGTGGTGGCCGCCCTGCTGCGTCAGAATAACCTCCGGGGCGTGGCAGTGGATGCGACGGACCTGATCCTGACAGACGATGTCCATGGACACGCCTATCCTGACTGGGATGCGACCCAGTCACGGATCGATACGAATCTGGTGCCGATGCTGAGCCGGAAGATCGTGCCTGTCATCACAGGGTATATCGCCAGCAATCTGAAGGGGAAACAGACCACACTCGGACGCGGTGGCAGCGACTTCTCGGCATCGATTCTGAGTGTGTGCCTGAAAGCGGATGAGGTGTGGGTATGGACGGATGTTGATGGCATTATGTCCAGCGACCCGCGTGAAGTCCCCTATGCGCATGTGATTCCGTCGATGTCGTATTCTGAAATGCAGGAACTGGCCTATTTCGGAGCGCGGGTACTGCACTCACGCATGATCAGCCCGCTGGCACAGAATCAGATCCCGCTGCGGGTGAAAAATGTCTACAAGCCGCAGAATCCCGGCACGCTGATTTCATCGCAGACCAGCGGCACACAGCCCATTAAGGCAATTACATCGATTGCCGGAATTGGGCTGATGAACCGGCAGAGCGGCCCGATCTCGCGGATTGTCTCGCTTGCCGATCAGGAGATGTTTCAGACGATGGGCAGTCACGCGGATGTGATGATCCTCGCGCAGTCGTACACGGAGACATTTCTGTGTTTCGTCGTCCCGCTGAGCGCAGGCCCGGAAGCACCTCGCATCCTGCGGAATCGGCTGGAGAGCCGCCTGCAATCCGATCCTGAGCTGGCCTCATGGAAAGTCGAGCCGATGCTGGTACTGAGCGCGGTCGGCTTCCATCGGGCGAAGACGGCGCTGGCGGGCCAGGTGCTGGAACAGCTTGGGGACATTGTCACACGGGCGGTTTCTCACGGGCCAGCGCAGAACAGTCTGGCGATGGTCATCGCGCCACAGGATGCAGATCGTGCTTTCCAACGTCTGCACCCCCTGACACTCAGCTCGTAACGGTCGATTATCCAATCAATAACGGGTGAGATAGCGTTCGAGTTCCCATGCCGTGACCTGACGCTCATACTCGTCATATTCCTGACGTTTGGCAGCCAGATAACGGTCTCCAATGTATGGGCCTAGCGCATTCATAATTACCTCGTCCTCTTCCAGCGCATCGAGGGCTTCGGCCAGCGTCCCCGGCAGCGACTCGACGTGGCGGCGGTTGCGCGGCGCTGTCAGCAGGGTTTCCTCAAGTGCACCCGGCAGCGGCATCTGATTGCGGATGCCATCCAGACCGGCGGCCAGCATGACCGCCGTCGCCAGATAGGGGTTGCTGCTCGGATCAGGACAGCGCAGCTCAAGGCGGGTGTGATCTTCCTTGCCCAGGTTGATGCTTGGCACGCGAATGAGCGCGGCTCGGTTGACATGCGCCCATGTGACCGACAGCGGCGCTTCGAAACTGCGTCCGAGGCGCTTGTAGGAATTCACCAGCGGTGCAAGCACAGCACACATCGCACGGGCATGACAGAGCTGTCCGGCCAGAAACTGCCGTGCAAGCTCCGAAATGCCGTATTCGTCATCAGGATCAGAGAAAAGATTGCGACCGGTTTCGTGATCATGCAGGCTCTGATGGGTGTGCATCCCGGAACCGGGCAGATCCGCAGCCGGACGTGGCATAAAGGTGCAGTGCAGGCCCTGCTGCGCGGCGACAGTGCGCAGGGCGATACGTGCCGTGATCACATCATCGGCAGAGGACAATGCGTCACTGTAGCTGAGATCAATCTCGTGCTGGCCGTGCGCGATCTCGGAATGTGTGGAATCGACCGAAATCGTGATCTGATCCAGCACCGAGAGCATCCTGCGCCGCAGGCTCTGGGCCTGCTCGTTGGACAGGTCAAAGTAGCTGTCGGTATCGTAAGCGCGTTCGGTGATCGGCTTACCAGTGCTATCCAGCCTGAAGAGGAAGAATTCCAGCTCCATGCCAGTCTTAAAGCGGAAGCCCATCTGTTCCGCCTGATCAAGCGCACGCATCAGCACGGTACGTGGATCGCCGATAAAGGGTTCCCCCTGAGGCGTGTGGACATTGCAGATCATGCGAGCCGTACGCTCTTCATGACCACTCCACGGAAGCGCGACAAAGGTGCTGAGATCCGGCCTGAGAACCATATCGCTCTCGACTGCACGGGCGAAGCCATCCAGCGATGAGCCATCAAAATCGGTTCCATGAGTCAGCACTTGTTCCATACGGGACGCCGGGACGGTGACATTCTTCACACCGCCAGTGATATCGCTGAACCAGAGATCGACAAAACGTATATTCTCATCGCGCAGGGTGAGTAAAATTTCTTCGGGGTGACTGGGCTGAACCATCCGATTTCCTCTTGATAGGGCTTTGTTTGTAAGCCTTTACTGATGGAACCAGCAAGGCTTTAAGCGTTTTTAATTCTATTGATCAAAACTAAATACACTGGCACAGTTTATGGTTTCAGTATAGCGGAGATTGCACCTGACCGACTACAGAGGAGTTTGCCAACAATTCACAGTGACTCTTGGTGAGCCTCACTAACGGACTGCGATGTGTTCCGGTCAGGCATTAGACATTACCAGCCTTGATCCTGTGGATATAAGCCACAGTGCGTGTGTCCATCTCATGCGGGTAGGCATAGCCCAGATGCTGGCCGACTTCAACCGCAACACGCCGCATGAGATTGATAGTGCGATCCAGCGCCTGCCAGTTCTCGTCAGGATTAAGGCCGGTGTAGGTCTGTTCCAGCGCCGTCCACAGATCAGCGTTGATCCACTGCTTCAGCCGCCGACCGATTGGCCCGGGTTTCACCGACCAGCCATGATCGATCTCCGAGCGCCATTCCAGCATTGGGATCAGATTCTCCTGCTTCATGAAATGATCCAGCACTTCTTTGGCCGCGATCAAATCATCGCGCCACAGGAATTTAGCGACGTAACAGGCATCCAGAAAGAAATTCTCGATTTTCTCATGATATTCGTTGGGCGTCGGCGGCTTCGGAATATAACCCTGATAGGTCGGCGGTTTAATCCCATCCATCAGGCCATCCTTGTCCAGCAGCACGCGATAACCGGCGTCAAACTCGACGGGCAGTTCTGGTGCAGCGGCAAGGTGCCGCATCATTTCGACCGTCCAGAGTGAGAAATCGATCTTCAGTCCGCTCTCGTACTGGACGATATAACCCCATGACTCCAGACCAACGCCAGGCAGCATTGGGTCCTGAAAGGCAGCCAGCACTGGCCCGAAGTCAGACAGCCAGCCGCGATCTCTATAAAATGGTTCCCGATCGGAAAGCGCCAGAATGACATCAAAGTCCGACAACGCATCGATGTAAGGTGCAGTTGACGCCAGCGAACCTGTCAGGAGTATGGCACGAACTTCGGGCCGAGCCGTTCCCCACTCAATCAGGAATTCAGGGTCATGCATGTCATTCACAGCCTGTGCTCACTAGAGCAGACCCAGATGGCCGAGCAGCGCATCGATGCCGAGCACATAACTGCGCCAGCCGAATCCGCAGATCTGTCCCACGCAGACGGGTGCGATCATCGAGGTATGGCGGAAGTGCTCGCGGGCGTGGATGTTGGACAGATGGACCTCGATCACCGGAAGCTGCACGGCGGAAATTGCATCGCGCAGTGCAATCGAGGTATGGGTATAGGCCCCCGCATTAATCACAACGCCGATCACCTTTCCGCGTGCGGCGTGCAGATGGTCGATCAGCCCTCCTTCGTGATTCGACTGATGCGCAGTGACGGTAAAATCATGCAGCGCGGCATGCGCCTGCACGCGGCTGTTGATTTCGTCCAGTGTGACCGCACCATAAATATCGGTCTCACGGGTGCCGAGCAGATTGAGATTTGGCCCATGCAGCAGCAGGATTTCCCTGATACCGTAGTCAGATGCAGCATTCACCATTCGGTTTCCTTATGTCAGCGATTTCAGGACGTCGATCACGGCTGCTTTGGGCACATCACGAGCGATAAACGGCTGACCGATCCCGCGCAGCAGGATAAAACGGGCCTGTCCGCCGACCCATTTTTTATCGGTACTCATGGCAGCATAGAGCGCTTCAGCATCGAGGCCCGGAGCGCTGGTCGGCAGCCCGACTTCAGCCAGCAGCGTCTCAACCTGATCGACCAGCGCGGCATCACAGTGATTCAGAGCCTGGGATAAGCGAGCCGCCGCAGCCAACCCCACGGCGACCGCTTCACCGTGCAGCCAGCGGTAGTGTGTCACCTGTTCGACAGCATGTCCGAAGGTATGACCGAGGTTCAGGTGAGCGCGTTCGCCTTTTTCGTAGGGATCACGCTCCACAACCGCGATTTTGACCTTCACCGCGCGTTCGACCAGTTCGGCGGCGCGTTCAGGAGTATAGAGTGACGGGTCCAGCAGCATGGGATCTGCCAGCAGACCGTGCTTGATGACTTCTGCCATGCCGCAGCGCCATTCACGGGCGGGAAGGGTTTTGAGCAGATCCGGGTCGATTAACACCAGTGACGGCTGCTTGAATGCCCCAACGAGGTTCTTCCCCTGCGGCAGATCTACACCCACCTTGCCACCGACACTGCTGTCGACCATCGCCAGCAGCGATGTCGGAACCTGCACAAAATCCACCCCCCGCATATAACTGGCCGCTGCGAAACCGGCAGCATCCCCCACCACACCGCCGCCAAACGCGATCACGGTACCTGAGCGATCCAACCCGGCAGCGATGAAATTCCCATAGAGTGCTTCGACCGTGTGCAGGGTTTTATACTGTTCACCGTCGGCCATCAGGGCGACATGGGCACCGGGCAGCGTGGATTGAAGCGCGTCTGCATACAGTGCGTGCAGGGTCGGATTCGTGACAACCACGCGCTGTCTGCTTTGGTTGCCGCTGGAAGCGATCAGATCATCCAGTGACTTCAGTCCACCGGACTGGATATGAATGGAATATGCACCACCGGGTGCATTTACTGAGAGGACTGCCATAGTTTGATAATTTCCACAGCGACACGCTCCGGCGATTTGCCATCGGTGCTGATCTGATAAGGGACGGCGGCGTAAATCTCGCGGCGCTCTTCGTACAGGCGTCTCCAGTCGAAAGACAGAGGACGTTGTTTATTGCGCTCCAGCCGGACACGCAGGATCTCCGGTGAGGCGTTAAGGCAGATCACAAGCCCGGTGCAGGTCAGCGCCGCGAGATTCAGGGGATTGATGATCATCCCACCACCAGTGGAGATCACACTGCCCTCACGTGCGGCCAGCCAGCGGCACATGGTGGATTCCAACCGACGAAAACGCGGTTCACCATATTGTGCAAAGATCTCCGGGATCGAGAGGCCAGCACGACGGACGATCTCCGCATCGGCATCGAAAAACGGACGGTGCATCCGCCGGGCGATACGCCGCCCGATCGTCGTCTTGCCGACAGCCATAAAGCCTGTCAGGACGATGTTGAGCTGTGCATGTTCGCGCTGACAGCCGTGCTGATCCTGCTGATCTGGCGTGTGATGCGTATCCATCAGATCCCGTAATTGAACCGCCATTCGAGATTGTCCATCGGCAGATCCTGCAAACGCGCAGCGCGCAGCGCCTGAAAACGCGGCTGCATCTCGTCGATGCTGTCTCCACCGAGTTTTTCAATCAGGGCGTCGGTCAGCACAATTGCCAGCATCGCTTCACCAATCGGGACGGCACGTGGCAGCGCACAGAAATCACTGCGCTCATAGGTGGTGGCTTCCGGCTGGCCTGTCGCCAGATTGACCGAGCCTAATGCCTGCAAGACGGTCGCGATTGGCTTCATGGCGACACGCACCACAATCGGCTGACCGGTGGTGATTCCACCTTCCAGCCCACCCGCTCGGTTGGTGCGGCGGATCAGTGCACCCTCTTCGCCGAGTTCGATCTCATCCTGTACCTGCGTGCCGCGTTTACCAGCGTTTTCGAAACCGGGGCCAATTTCCGCGCCTTTCATGGCATGAATGCTGACCATCGCACCCACAATGCGGGAGTCTAGTTTGCGGTCGTACTGCACATGTGATCCGAGGCCGGGCGGGACATTGAGCGCGACGACTTCGAAGATCCCGCCAAGTGTGTCCTTATCCACTTTCACCTGATGGATGGCCGCGTGCATCTGTTCGGCGGTGACAGCATCCGGGCAGCGGACATCACTCTGCTCGGCCAGTTCGAAGCGCTGAAGATAATCATGATCTTCGATGTCTGGGTTGAGATCGGCACGGACATCGCCGATCTGGGTGACATAGCCACCGATCACGATGCCAAATTCGCCGAGAAACTTACGGCAGACTGCACCAGCAGCGACGCGCATGGTGGTCTCACGGGCGCTGGCGCGTTCCAGTGCCAGACGCAGCTCGCGGTAGCCGTATTTGATCGCCCCTGTCAGATCGGCATGACCGGGTCGAGGCGTCGTCAGCGGCGCGATGTCCTTCTCCATCCAGTTTTTATAGTCACGGTTCTCGACAGTCAGCGCAATCGGCGCGCCCGTCGTGCGACCATTGATGACTCCAGCGGTAATGCGGACGGTATCGCGCTCGATATGCATCCGTCCGCCGGAGCCGTATCCCTGCTGACGGCGCAGCAGTTCGCGGTTGATGTCTTCGGCAAGCAGTGGCAGTCCGGCGGGCATGCCATCCAGAATGGCGGTTAATTCCGGCCCATGACTTTCGCCAGCGGTTAAAAATCGAATCATAAACTACACCAGATGCTTTCTGAACCAGGCTAGTGTCCGTTCCCATGCGTCAGCGGCGGAAGTCGCATCATAGATATGGGGTCGGGTATCGTTAAAAAAGGCGTGCGGGGCATTCGGATAGATATGGAATTCGGCGGTCTTCCCGGCAGATTTCAACAGGTCTTCAGCAGCACGGACATTCTCAACCGGTATTCCCTGATCGGCCTCACCGAAAATGCCCAGCAACGGTGCGCTGACGTTCTCTATATTCTCGGTGGTATACTGCGGAGCGCCATAGAAGACGGCAACCGCACCCAGACTCTGGCCGTCGATGCTGACCAGCGAGGCAATCACACCACCCATGCAGAAGCCGATCACACCGATTTTCTTTGGCTGGACCTGTGGCAGCGAGACCAGATAATTCACCGCGCCCTGTACATCGCCAACCGCATCAACGCGCTTCATCTCCATCGCCAGACGCCGTGCATCATCAGGTTCTTCCGCGATAACGCCGCGATAGAGGTCCGGTGCGACAGCAACGAAGCCTTCACGGGCGAAGCGGTTGACGACATCCTTAATATGATCATTCATCCCCCACCATTCCTGAATGACCACGATACCTGGATACGTCAGCGCATCATCCGGCTGGGCCAGATAGCCCGGCAGCGGCGAACCGTTCCCGTCGAACTCGACCATTTCCGTAATCAGATCATCCATGAGGGTCCCCCTGAAAGTGAAATCTTTTTCGGATTTTATTCTGATGCATCAGGCATCCAGCGCAGCATACAGGGCCTGAAACATCACCTCCACCGGCGCACTGACACCGGTCCATTTTTCGAAGGCCGCGGCCCCCTGCCGTACCAGCATGCCGCAGCCATTGATCGCCTGTCCACCGTAGGCTTCAGCCTGTTCCATCAATCTGGTGCGTGCTGGCCGGTAAATCATATCGTACACAGTGACCCCACGTGGAAACGGGATACCGTCAATCCACGGGGACTCGTTGTCATTGGGGTACATCCCGACGGAAGTCGCATTGACAATCAGATCGACCGGATCTTCGGCGACTTCATCCAGCGTCCGTGTGTAGGCCGCCATCCCCGGCAGCACCAGTGCCAGATCTGCCAGCATGGTATTGGCGGTTTCCATCGTGCGGTTGACGACACTGATGGTCGCCCCCTCTCTGGCGAGTCCGTAGACCGCAGCGCGGGCGGCTCCACCTGCCCCCAGCACCACCACCCGGCGGCCTGCCAGTGTGATGTTGTTGGCCTTCAGGTCATCGATGAAACCGGCGACATCGGTATTGGTGCCGCTGTTGTCGCGAAAGTCGATGGTATTGACCGCGCCTACTGCCCGTGCGATCTCATCCGCCTTGACATATGGCATCACAGCGCGTTTGTGTGGGATGGTAACATTGATGCCGATGTAACCGTGCTGCATCGGCTCACGCAAACCCAGACGGACAATATCCGGCGGGATGGGCATGGTATCGTAAACCCAGTCCATCCCTAAGGCCTGAAAAGCCGCATTGTGCATGGCAGGGCTTAAGCTGTGTTCCAGCGGCCAGCCGATGATTCCGACTCGATTCGTCATCGCGTTCTGCTTTCGTCTCTTTGATCGGGACGAGTGTTAATTGGCAAGCGGCGTACTGGTCTGCTTATCGACCGACGCGCCAAGCTTTTGCAGCGTCTCAGCAAAGCCGGGGAACGAATCACCAGCGCAGCGGGCATCCAGCACGGTCGTCTCACCTTCCGCGACCATCGCCATCACCGACATGCTCATGGCAATACGGTGATCGTCGTGTCCATCGACCACTGCGCCTGTCAAGTGATGGGTGCCGGTAATACGGAAGCCGTCCTCAAGCTCGGTCACTTCCGCACCGAACTTGCGCAGTTCTGCAGCCATCACAGCGATGCGGTCTGTCTCCTTGACGCGCAGTTCCTGCGCATCACGCACCACCGTCTCCCCCTGTGCACAGAGCGCTGCGACCATCAGAATCGGGAACTCATCGATCATACGGACGACCGTTTCTCCGCTGACGTGGACACCCTTCAGCTCGCTGTAGCGCACCCGGAGATCACCCACAGGTTCGCCACCTTCGATGCTTTCATTGAAGATCGTGATGTTCGCACCCATCTCCAGCAGAACATCGAGCAGGCCGGTGCGCGTATCGTTGAGGTTGATGCCGGTCAGCGTCACATCACTGTCCGGGACGATACTGGCCGCCACCAGCAGGAAAGCGGCGGATGAAAAATCCCCCGGAACGGTGATATCCAGCGGATGCAGTGTCTCACCGGGCAGAATGGTGACGTGTGTGCCGTCAGTGGTCAGATCAACGCCCATCGCTGCCAGCATGCGCTCGGTATGGTCACGCGCTGGCCCCGGCTGGATGACAGTTGTTTCGCGATCTGCAAACAGACCTGCCAGCAGCACGGCGCTTTTAACCTGCGCACTCGCCATTGGCATATCATAGGTGATGCCTTTCAGCGGTGCGGGTGTGATCGTCAGCGGTGCACGGCCATCAACCGAGTCGATCTGTGCACCCATCTGCGTCAGCGGCGTGATGATGCGTTTCATCGGGCGGCGGCGAAGCTGTTCGCTGCCATCCAGCACGGATGGGAAAGACTGACCGGCCATAATGCCGGCCAGCAGGCGGATGCCCGTACCAGCGTTGACCAGATTCACCGGGCCAGCAGGTGCTTTGAGTGCCCCACCGTGCACGGTCAGGGTGTTGGTATCGTGCCGGTCGATCTGAATGCCAAGGGTCTGCGCAGCCTTCAGTGAGGCTTCGGTATCACCAGCGGCCAGCCAGCCGCGCACCTCGGTCCGGCCTTCAGCCAGCATCCCGAAGAGAATCGCGCGGTGTGAGATTGATTTATCCCCCGGCACAGAAGTGCTGCCAACCAGCGGCTTACCGGATGAGATGAGGAATGCGAGATCATTGAGTGACGCCATTGTCAGGGTTCTTCCTTTCATGCTGCTTCTCATGCTGCTCAGACCATGTCAGACGGGCAGCACGCAGCGGTTCAAGTGACTGCAGCAGATGTTCGTAATCGTGCGCGATCAGTTTTGTCTCTAATAAACCCATTTGGACGCGAAAGAGTGCCAGCAGAGTCGCGACAGCCTGCGTGTTGGTACTGAGGATATCGCCCATCATGGTGATGTCGCTGCCAGCAAGGCGTGATGTGTCGCGGAACCCCCCGGCGGCAAGCTGCCAGACCGCAGGATCATTCTGCGCTTCTGCTGCGACTGTAGCAACTAACGCAGCACTTAGCAAATATGGCAGATGGCTGATGGCCGCTACTACACGATCATGACGGGTAGCGTCCATTTCGATCGGGACGGCGTTCAGGGCCTGCACCAGTGCCAGTGCCCGCAGACGGGTCGCAGGTGTGGTACGACGTGTGCTGCACAGCACAAAGGGCCGGTCCTGATACAGTGTCGGATCGCTGGCGGTGATACCGCTGCGCTCCTTCCCCGTCATGGGATGGCCGCCGATGGCGTGAATCCCGATCGGGAGCTGCCCCATCGCATCACAGATATCTTTTTTCGTGCTGCCGATGTCAATCAGCAGGGTGTTAGAACGCAGATAGCTGCCGATGCGCTTCTGAAGAATCTCGAGCACAACCCGCACCGGGGCACACAGAATGACGACATCGGCATGAGATACACCTTCCCGAAGATCGGCTGTCGCGTGATCAACGATACCCTTTTCCAGCGCATACTGGCGTGTCTCGGCACTCTGATCCACCCCGATGATCTGTTCCGCAAAGTTACGCAGCGCCAGCGCGATTGAGCCGCCCATCAGTCCCAGCCCAACCACCGCCAGACGCTGCGTTTGAAAGCCACCAGACATGCTTGTCCCTGTGGACATTACTGCTCCCTGGATTTAGGCTGTACGGTCCACAGCCTCTGCAACACGGCGAATATTGCGCATCATCTGTTCAAACGCCTGTGGTGTCAAGCTCTGACGTCCATCAGACATCGCCTGCGCCGGATTCATGTGGACTTCGACGATCAGGCCATCAGCCCCGGCTGCTACTGCGGACTTTGCAACCGAGTCAACGTATTCCGCTTTTCCGACCGCATGACTGGGATCGGCAATCACGGGGAGATGTGTCAGGTGCTTGAGTGAAGGAATAGCGTTCAGGTCGAAGGTGTTGCGGGTATGGGTTTCGAAGGTGCGGATACCACGTTCGCACAGGATGACGTTCGGGTTACCGTGCGACAGCACGTACTCGGCAGCCATCAGCAGATCTTCAATCGTGCAGCTCATGCCGCGCTTGATGAGGACGGTGTGCTGGCTCTCACCGGCGGCATTCAGCAGTGTGAAATTCTGCATGTTACGCGCACCAATCTGGAGCACATCAGCGTATTCGCAGACCATCGGCACCAGCGCCGGGTCCATCACTTCGGTGACAATCGGCAGGCCGGTGATCTCACGTGCTTCGGCCAGCCACTTCAGTCCCTGTTCACCATGCCCCTGGAAGCTGTACGGTGAAGTACGCGGCTTGAATGCCCCACCCCGTAGGGCCGTTGCTCCGGCTTCCTTTACCATGCAGGCCGTCTCAATGATCTGTTCGCGGCTTTCGACCGAGCACGGACCCGCAATCACCAGCACCTTATCCCCGCCGAGACTGGAACCGTTGAGCGGGACCTGAGAGTCCTTCGGATGGAAGCTGCGGCTGGCGAGTTTGTAGGGTGCACTAACGCGCAGGACCTGATCGACACCAGACATCGTCTCGTAATTCTCCTGTTTCAGCGGCGTGGGACTATGGCCGACAACCCCGACAATCGTGCGCTCCTCTCCTTCAGAGAGATGAGCGCGATAACCATCGGCCTCGATACGTGCGATCACTTCACCGATCTGTTCACTGGTTGCACTGACATTCATAATGACGATCATTGTTCTCTCTCATCCTCTGCTGAATCATTCACTGCTTGATTAGGTGCTTGACTGGGTGCTTCATCGATCACAAGTTTGTTCTTCGGATACAGATCAGGGCGCAGGCGTTCAGCCCCCCGCATATAGACATGCACCAGCTCATCCGGGGATTTGGTGGTGTTCCAGTGGATCAGAATGCGGATGGCCTGATCCAAACCATTCGGGATGGCGATTTCCTGCATTCCAAGCAGCGGAGCCTGCCACCATCCGACCTGACGTGCGGCCTGCGCCGGATACGCCGCGGTCAGATCCGGTGAGGTCGTAAACAGCACGCTGGCAACCTCATCCTCATTAATCCCATTGCGGTCGATCAGCGTTTGCAGCAGTTCCCGCGTCGCGCTGACAATCGCCTCATGGGTATTGTCAACCGCAGTCGTTGCGCCGCGCACCCCCCGACACATCATCTGCCTTGTTACCGGCGTTTCCATCGAACCATCCTTTGCACTCCCTACACCCCTGTATCCCTGATCTCATTTCATGCCGAACCTGAACCAGACAACAAAAAAGGCGCAGAGCGTTTTCGCCCTGCGCCTTTGGTTCTCGTGAATTAACTCAACGAACCGTTCGCAATCCAGCCTGCAACGCCCGACCCTCTTCTATGTCGTCCTTAAAGTAATAATAGGAGTAGGCGTTGGCGATATTTGTCACAGTTTTGCTGGTCTCGAACTTCTCTGGTTTCGTCGCACTTATCTGATCTTATCGGAGATTATCGCGTTTCAGGATGTTCGTCAACAGAAGACGTATCACCCTGACGAAGTCCGTATAAGCTGCACAAGCAGGACACGGCTTCTGAAATCAACAGACAAAGGCACAGTTGATCAATCTGCCCAAAGCACCAAGATCCATGCAACATTCAAACGGCATTCATCAGACCCACATACGACTGTGACATGATGCAGCACGGATCGGCCACAAATCGCGATCCTGTTCAGAAAATTTGCTCCACCAATGCCTTACAACGATCGATCAGCTTCATACACCTAAGAGGAAAATAATGCCAACACGGGACGAGACAATCAGTAAAATCAATGACCTGATCAAAAAAGTGCAGGTTGCAATGCTGGTCACGCAGGCCGAGGATGGAACCTTCCGCAGCCGCCCCATGACCACTCAGGAACAGGAATTCGACGGTGATGTCTGGTTCTTCGCTTCAAGCGATTCAGACGTCGTGAACGAGGTCAAAAACCATCCGCAGGTCAACGTCGCCTACAGTGATCGCGGCAATTACGTGTCACTTTCAGGCACAGGCGCGATTGTGATGGATGTCGCAAAGAAGAAAGAGCTGTGGAATGCAGAACTGAAGGTGTGGTTCGAAGGTGCGGAACCAGAATCACCAAAGGTTGCATTGATCAAAGTCGATGCACAGTACGCCGAATACTGGGATGCGCCTAACGGCATCATTGGCAACGCGGTCACAGCCATCAAAGCCGCCCTTTCCCGCGACGAAGAGTCGGCCATCGATACTGGCAAAGCAACCTACTAGCAGCACTAAGCAGGCCTCAGAACCCTAAGGGGCATGTAATCTCATGCCCCGGTGATGTCATAAAATCCCTACTCATCCAGCGCATGACGCAGAGTGTCGGTCAGTGCTCTGACCGCTTCTGTCCCCTGCTGCGCGGCACGCACCAGCGCACTACCGACGATGAAGCCACTGACCGCCTCACTGATCTGCTTCACATGCTCCGGTTTGCTGATACCGAATCCAAGCACCAGCGGCTGGCTGACTTTTTCGCGCACACCGTGGACAAACTCGATCAGATCGGATGGAAGCTCCGAACGTGCGCCGGTGACGCCCAGCACGGACACAACATAAATAAAGCCGGTCGCATGCTGCCCAACCAGACGGATACGCGCTTCATTGCTGGTGGGTGCCAGGAACAGGACCAGTGCCATGCCTTCGCGCTCACAGGCTCCGGAAAACAAACCCGCTTCTTCCGGTGGTAAATCGGGAATGATAAAGCCATCCGCGCCAGCCGCTTTTGCATCCTGCACAATCCTTTCGACTCCGTAGGCGATAAACGGATTGGCATAACACATCATCAGCATCGGCTGATGCACGCCGCGAGACCGCAGTTCGCGCACGGCTTCCAGCGCCTTTCGCACCGTCACACCGTTTTCCAGTGCCACCTGTGACGCCGCCTGAATCACAGGGCCATCCGCCAGCGGATCGCTGAAGGGGATGCCGATTTCAAAACCATCAACGCCGCTGGCCGCCATCGCCTCGATATTCGCCAGCGACTCCTCATAGGTGGGGTAGCCAATCGGAAAATACGGCAAAAATGCCGGTCGCCCCTGCTCATTCGCGGCCTGAAACATCTGGGCAAGGCGCTGTAAACCGGTTTGTACTGAAATCTGTGGATCTGTATTGGTATCAGTGTGATTCATCATGTCTCTGCCTGTTCTTCCTCGGATTTACCGGCCTGTGTAGAGATCAAATGCCAGTGGAGATGCTGCGACTCCTGATAATTGCCCAGATTGGTCACGACGCGGCATGCGCCGGTCTCCGCGACGATACCCGCCGCTGTCTGCTGGATGACCTGCATCATCTCGATCACCACCGGCGCATCCTCCGGTGTCAGATGCAGCAGCGATGGGATATGCCGCTTCGGGATCACGACAATGTGCGTCGAATACGATGGCTGTGTATGATGAAATGCCAGCACGGTATCGCTCTCGAAAACCACCTCGACTGGTGTTTTACCGTTGAGCACCTCATCGCAGTAGAAGTCGCTCATGGCTGCGGCGCTTCAGGTGCTGCCAGCGGCTGTGAAAGCGCCTTCAGGCCGTAGTCAAGGATCTGCTGTGCCACATTGACACGCCATCGCCAGATTTCAGGGTTCGCGTCCTGCTTCTCCACAAGCGCACGCTGTTCATCAGGCCCGGCGGCGGAGTCGCGGAAGCGGTCGGCGGTTTCCCAGTCGAGGCTGTCGGTTTCGATGTAATCCCAACTGAGACCAGCTCGCAGCATCAGGATGGCCCAACCGGCATCCATTGACAGCGAGTTCCGGTCATCATCGTTTGCCAGAATCCACTGCGCGGCGCGGCGGCTGAACCCACGCGAACCGGAAGCAAAATCGATTGAACGCCCAAAATGATGCGAAAAGACAGTATTCACCAGCCGTTCAGTATCGACCAGTGTCCGGGGATGTGTGGCATAGGCTTCAGGTGTACGCCCGATAAACAGACAGTCAACCGTTTGCAGCTTTTCGACCATCTGACGCAGATCATCGGGATACAGCTCCACCCAGCGGACGAGCCGGTCCATATCGACATAATGGATATGATCCGCACCCTGATCGACCGCGAGCTTTAAGACGGTGTGACGTCCGCTCCACTGATCGAACCATTGATAGGAAACACCCAGTTCATCGAGACCAGCAGTGATCTCTGTGTCTGCTTCGCCGCTTTTCAGCGAGAGGACGATATTCCCTATACCGTAGATCTCATGCAGACGCGGTAGATAGCGCCGAAAACGCGCCAGTTCTCCACGCGGCTGCCACGGACAGGCCAGAAAGACACTCATTCGTTACCCTCCTGAAGCAGATCCGGCAGGATGGAGAAGAACTCGATCAGATGCGGACTCTGCAAAAACGCCAGCGTCAGATGCTGCGCGGACTCGGCATCAAACCAGCCCATCGCCTGACCTTCATGCAGCACGGTCGGCGTCTGCTCACGTTCCAGCAGACCGGTATACAGGGTATTGGTTGTCGTCACCTGATCCGGGACGGTACGTGCCGGACAGAGATAGGTCTTCCAGCGGCGCAGCGGCAGCCGCAGTTCGAGTTCTTCCCACAATTCGCGCTGGACGGCGTCATCCGGTGATTCACCCGCTTCGACCGCCCCACCGAAAAACGTCCAGTGACCGGCATAGACGAGGCCGGGTTTGTCGTCACGCTGCTGGAGCAGGACTTCACCTTGACGGTTATACAGCAGCACGCCAACCACTTTTCGCTGTTGGATCATGATGTTGGTATCAGTTCTCTGACCTGACTGTGACATGCTGCTACTCACCCAGGACCTGAATCACCGTGTTGAGATCCTTATCTCCACGGCCAGAGAGGTTGACCAGAATGATTGAGTCCCGGCGCATCGTCGGGGCACGTTTGATGGCTTCGGCGACGGCATGTGAGCTTTCCAGCGCCGGGATGATGCCTTCGGTCCGGCTTAGGGTCTGCAAGGCGGCAAGTGCTTCGTCATCGGTGGCATAGGTATAGTAAGCACGTTCCGTATCCCGCAGGAAGGCATGCTCCGGCCCCACACTGGCGTAATCCAGTCCGGCGGAGATACTGTGTGTGTTCATGATCTGGCCGTCGTCATCCTGCATCACAAACGAGCGTGTGCCATGCAGCACCCCCGGACGACCGACATTCAGATCGGCAAAGCGGGCAGCATGTTCACTATTCTCGATGCCGCGTCCGCCTGCCTCAACGCCGATCAGATCGATCTGTTCATCATCACGGAACGCGTGAAACAGCCCGATAGCATTGCTGCCACCGCCCACACAGGCGATGCAGGTATCCGGCAGACGCCCCGCCTGCTCCAGCATCTGTTCCCGTGCCTCAACACCAATCACACTCTGAAAGTCACGCACGATCAGCGGATACGGGTGCGGCCCCAGCGCGGAGCCGAGCAGATAGAAGGTTGTGCGGACGTTGGTCACCCAGTCCCGGATGGCCTCGTTGATGGCATCTTTCAGGGTTTTGCTGCCGCTGTCCACCGGGATAACTTCCGCGCCGAGCAGCTTCATGCGAAAGACATTCGGCTGCTGACGGGCAATATCGACGCTGCCCATATACACATGGCATTCGAGGCCAAGCAGAGCGCAGACCGTCGCGCTGGCGACGCCATGCTGACCGGCCCCGGTCTCCGCAACAATGCGCTTCTTGCCCATGCGCTTCGCCAGCAGTGCCTGACCGATGGCATTGTTGATCTTGTGTGCGCCTGTATGCGCCAGATCCTCGCGCTTGAGGTAGATCTGTGCCCCGCCAAGCTGTTCGGAGAGGCGTTTGGCATAAGTCACCGGGGTGGGACGGCCCGTATACGTCCGCTGAAGGTCGGCGAGTTCCTTCTGAAATTCTGCATCCTGCATCGCTTCATGATAGGCAATCGTCAGTTCATCGAGTGCGGGAATCAGAGTCTCGGGCACGAAGCGCCCGCCAAAATCACCGTAATACCCGCGCTCATCCGGGACGGACGCGCTGTCTGGTTTGATATACATAAACGTTCCTCAGATAAATCAGACGATCAGATATTTTTCGCCGTTTAAACAGCGCTGTGCGGCAATCAGAGCACGATACCAGTAATGGTCACGCACCGGCACGAAGTCGGCCATACCAAGCGTCAGTGTTTCCTCACGGTAGGGATCAAAACGGGCATATCGGGCCGATATGGTCTCAATCTCTCCAGCGCACAGGGCAAGAGCATCGCGGATGCGAATCACGGCAATTCCGCTGACCTCATCATTCGGTGCATACTGTTCCAGCGGCTGCTCATGGACCAGAAAGAAGATATGGTTGAACTCGCGGTCGGTTGTCTCCGCTGAAGGTTTGCTGGCCGCAACCCGCAGGCCGACCGGGATCAGGTCACTGAACTCGACATGCAGGCCGAGTTCCTCGTCGATCTCGCGCACCGCCTGTTCGAGCGTCTCGCCTGCGCTGAGATGCCCGCCCACGCTGAGATCAAAGTAATCGGGATAGGTGTCCTTATCCGGTGCGCGGCGCTGAACCAGCATGTAATCCTCGCCGCTGACATCCCGATAGATCACCCAGCAGTGAAACGAACGGTGCCAGTCGCCATCGCGGTGGACCTGCGAGCGCGGCTTGACGCCGAGAAAGTTCATGTTGTCGTCGTAGATGTCAAAAAGCTCTTCTGTGACTGCCACTGTAAACGCTATCCCCTTTTCCTACTCAGTATTCCGGGTGATACGCAGCATGTGCGTGGCCCCACGCTGAAATTCATACTCAACCGGCACCCGCTGTGCTGTCCAGCCGATGGCGGCCAGCGCATCAATCACCGGCACGACATGCACCGATTCCTGATTGGTGAAATCCAGCAGCGGATAGATGCGGACTTCACCCGCCACGCGGCACATCTCCGTTACTGCCTCGATATGAAAATCAGTTAAAAAATGGTCACTGTATAAAAACAGGAAGTGCGAACACAGCGCGAGATCAAAGCTGGCATCGTCGAATGGCAGCGTCGGCAGGCTGGCCTCGATATAGCGGCCTTCCGCTTTCCCCTGTTCAAGATCAGCGACGAAGCGGCGCATGGCACCAAGCCGTGACTGACCGAGTTCTTCCGGCGTTTGGAAGTGTGTCCACAGGAACTGATGCATATTACCGCGCACCTGCTCAAGGATTTCCTGCCAGGTGACATCGACACGCTGCTCGATCTCCAAGGGAGTCATGCCGTAGATCGGGTCTACCGAGACGACGTGATAGCCCTTCTCTGTGGCTTCTGCATTGAAACTGGCCGGGCCATCTCCACAACCGAGGATACGCCCTGCAAGGTCTGCCTGTGTCAGCGAAAACATCTTCACGTATTCGCTGAACAGCCGCCCCCACGGTTTGACACTGTCGTATGTGACAGTCACGGTTTCAGCCCTGCCTCACCGGTTGCGGCAGATTCGGCCAGCGCGCTACGGGCATTACGGATAAAAGCGCGGGTTTTCGCCTCACTCTTGAGTCCCGCTACACCGTCCTCGACGCCGCTGGCGACATCCACGCCCCACGGCCGCACCTGCGCGACGACTTCTGCCACATTGTCTGGTGTGAGTCCACCGGCCAGCATCAGACGCGCAGTGGCATCTCTGACCGACAGCGCCAGCGGCAGATCGACCTGTAAGCCTGTGCCACCATAAGCGCCGGGATGATAAGCGTCCAGCAGCAGCGACGGCAGGTGATCATCAACCGGATGTGCGCCGTACTGCTTCACCTGATCGACAGCCTGTACCGCATCGAATGGACGCAGTCCTTTGAAGGCATGCGCTCCGATCCGTGTCAGCACATCGGGTGTCTCATCTCCGCTAAGCTGAACGCCATCAAGCTTGACCGCCTCGGCAATCGTGCGGATTTCCTCAGCCGCTGCATTGACAAACACCCCGATCAGCAGCGGACAGCGATCCCCCAGATGCTGACGCAGGACCTCGGCGATCTGTCGCGCTGCATCCACCGCGATAAAGCGCTTCGATTTCGCGTAGAAGTTGAGGCCGAGCATATCAGCCCCGGCATCGACCGCCATCAACGCATCTTCAGGGCGGGTGATGCCACAGATTTTGACTTTCACAGTCCTGTTACTCAATTTTCAGCCTTTTTTCGCTGCTCAGCAGCTTCACCTGTGCGCCGATGTCGGGGGCAGTGACCAGCGCTTCCCCTACCAGCACGGCGTGAGCACCCAATCGCCCCATCGTCCGCACATCTTCCGGTGTGAAGACTCCGCTTTCCGCGACCAGCGTGGCGTCATCCGGCAGCAGTGCCGCCAGACGTGCGGTGGTATTCAGATCCACTTCGAACGTCTTCAGGTCACGGTTATTGACACCGATCAGGCGCGCACCCGCTTTCAGGGCGCTATCGACTTCTTCGGCGTTATGGACCTCCACCAGTGCGACCATCTTCAGTTCATAGGTCAGTGCCAGCAGATCAGCAAGCTGCTCATCATCCAGCGCCGCAACGATCAGCAGCACGGCATCCGCCCCACTCACGCGGCTGGCGTAAACCTGATAAGGATCAATCAGAAAATCCTTGCGCAGCACCGGCAGATCCACCGCTGCGCGCACGTCATAGATAAATTTGAGATCACCCTGAAAGAACTGGCGATCCGTCAGCACTGAAAGCGCCGCCGCACCATTGGCATCATAGGTCTTCGCCAACTGCACCGGATCAAAATCCTCGATCAGAACCCCTTTGCTGGGCGATGCCTTTTTGATTTCGGCGATCAGGGCGATGTTATCCCCGTGGCGCAGCGCCTTCGCAAAGTCGCGCACCTGTTCCTCAGCCTGGATACTCTCCAGATAGAGCCGAAGCTCCGTCAGCGAGATATACTTCTGATGTTCCGCAATTTCCTGTTCTTTACGGTCAAGAATACGGTCGAGTATGGTTCCGGTTTTTTTGTAGCGCATGGTTTACTATGCGAACCTTTGGCTGCAAGCGATCAAGGCTTCCAGTTTAGCCAGCGCCGCACCGCTTTCCAACACCTGGTTCGATAATTCGATTCCCTCCGGCAGATCACCAACACTGCCAGACGCCAGCAGCGCCGCCGCCGCATTCAGCACCACGACATCACGACGCGCATCACGAATCTCGCCGGAGAGAATCCCACGCAGGATCGCAGCATTGGTCGGGGCATCACCCCCCAGCAGATCATGGATATTCGCCCCTCTGAAGCCGTACTCGATCGGGTCCAGCTCATAGGTGGTGACTTTGCCATTGGCATAATGACTGATATGGTTCGGGCCGGTGGTGGTCAGTTCATCCAGCCCGCCGTAACCGCTGACCACCAGCGCCGAGGTCGTCCCCAGATCACCCAGCACTGAGGCCAGAAGTTCAGTCAGGTCGGAGGCGAAAACCCCCATCAACTGACGTTGTGCCCCGGCAGGGTTCGTGAGTGGGCCGAGGATGTTGAAGATCGTCCGCACCCCCACCTGACGGCGCGGCCCGATGGCGTACTTCATGGCCGGATGCATCTTGACGGCGAACAGGAAGCCGATACCGACTTCGTCCACACACTGGCCGACCTGTTCCGGCGTGAGATCAAGATTGACGCCGAGTTCACTCAGCACATCGGCGCTGCCGCATTTGCTGGTCGCGGCGCGGTTGCCGTGCTTGGCAACCGGAATCCCCGCACCCGCTGCAACAAACGCCACCGTCGTGCTGATATTGAATGTCCCGGATTTATCACCACCCGTGCCACAGGTATCGAGCAGTTCGGCCCCCTCAAAGCGCGTCGGCACGCGCTCGGCATGATCACGCATGGCCTGCGCACTGCCCGTGATCTCGCTGCGGGTCTCACCCTTCATACGCAGACCCATCAGATACGCACCGATCTGTGCGTCAGTGGCTTCCCCGCGCATGATCTGGTTCATCACACTTTCGGCGTCAGTCGCACTGAGGTGACCGAAACGCCCGATTACATCAATTGCCCGCTGAATATCCATTGCTGTCATCTGTGTCTGCACTCTCTATCCTGTAGCTCTACCCTGCGGTCTAGACCCGCACCGGGACCATTTCCATAAAGTTCTTCAGCATCTGCGTCCCGTGAACGGTCAGAATGCTTTCCGGGTGGAACTGCACGCCCATCACCGGATATTCCCTGTGCTGCAAACCCATAATCTCACCCGTGTCGGCAACAGCGGTCACGGTCAGGCAGTCCGGCAGAGAAACCTCTTCCACCAGCAGACTGTGATATCGCGTGGCCTCAAACGGATTAGGCATCCCGGCGAACAGCGGGCTGTTCTGGTGATAGACCATGCTGGTCTTGCCGTGCATCAGCCGTTCCGCCCGCCGGACCACCCCGCCATACACCTGTCCGATGCACTGATGGCCGAGACAGACACCTAACACCGGGATGGTCGGCCCCAGTTCACGCAGGATATCCAGCGAGATACCGCTGTCGTCGGGTGTCCCCGGCCCCGGCGAAATCACGATCTGATCAGGGTTCATCCGGCGCACATCGTCCAGTGACAGTTGATCGTTGCGCACCACTTCCAGATCTGCCCCCAGTTCGCCCATAAGCTGCACGAGGTTGTAGGTAAAGCTGTCGTAATTGTCGATCACGAGAATCATTTACGGTCTCCTAACTCGCGGACAGATCGGCTGTCCAGCCATTCGAGATGTTCAACATCATTAAAGGCAACAATGCTCCATGCATCGTCGGTATAGCGGATGGTGGTCACAGAACTGTTAGGCAGGCGCATCCCGCGTGATTGGAACCCGTCTACCAGTTCCTCAAGCAGTGTTCGCATGCTGACGGTGTGCGTCACGACGCCGACGGTCTCTGCGCCTTCAGCCGCAGTGATCCGGTCAAAGGCCCGTTTCATGCGCGTCTGGGTATCCCGCAGGGTTTCTCCGCCGGGAATCTGATACTCATCAGGGTTCTCGGTGTACTGCTGATATTCTTCCGGATACCATTCGCGGACTTCTTCCAGCATCAGCCCCTGCCAGCTTCCGATGTTGCGTTCGCGCAGGTCGGCGTCATACACCGGCTGGACACCGGTCTTTTCGCTGATGATCTCAGCCGTCTGCACAGCACGTTTCAGGTCACTGGAGTACAATGCACCGATGCCGATATTCCGCAGAAAACTGGCCAGCGCTTCAACCTGCAGGCGGCCATGCGCATTCAGGGGGGATGCCAGCCATCCCTGCCAGCGATCCAGCCGGTTCCAGTTGGTTTCGCCAGAACGAATGAAGATTACACGTTTTACGGTCATGAGAATGTCCTTCTCTGTTGTCAGTCATCGCCATCAATCAGGTGAAATGGAGGGTTTCAGCAGAAACCGTCACTGGTGCATAGTATAGCCAGAACCTGACTGCATTCGAGGACTCCGCTGCCCTGTCTGTGAATGCCCGTTAGAGCAGGCCGCGCTCGGCGTAATCAATAGCCGCTGCGACTGCCCGTCCCTTGTTGATCGTTTCCTCGTATTCCAGTGCCGGATCACTGTCCGCCACGATCCCCGCGCCCACCTGAAGATAGGCATAGCTGCCTTTCATCAGGATCGAGCGGATGGTGATACACATATCCATCGAGCCGTCGAAACTGAAATACCCGACCGCCCCACCATATGGACCGCGCCGCAGACCTTCCAGTTCCTCGATGATCTCCATCGCCCGGACTTTGGGCGCACCGCTGAGCGTCCCCGCCGGGAAGGTGGCTCGTACCAGATCGAAGGCATTCATACCGCGCCGCAGTTTTCCCTGAACATGACTGACGATGTGCATCACATGCGAGTAACGCTCCACGACCATCATTTCGGTGACTTTGACCGTGCCATATTCGCACACCCGGCCCAGATCATTGCGCCCCAGATCGACCAGCATGACATGCTCGGCCCGTTCCTTGGGATCTGCCAGCAGTTCTTCCGCCAGACGGCGGTCCTGTGCGTCCGTGGCCCCACGGCGGCGTGTCCCGGCCAGCGGTCGCGTATGGGCGATGCCGTCTTCGTAGCGGGTCAGCATTTCCGGTGATGCGCCCATCAGCGTGAATTCATCACCAAAGCGGAGGAAAAACATATATGGCGACGGATTGAGGGCACGCAGGGCACGATAGAGTGCGATCGGCTGGGCTTCTGTCTGACGGGTGAAGCGCTGCGACAGTACAATCTGGAAGGCATCACCGGCGGCAATGTATTCTTTGGCGCGACGCACCTGATCTTCAAATTCGGCCTGTGTCACGCTGGCACGTGGGGTATCACTGGTCCGCGGAGCGGATGGAAGCTCCGGCACCGGACGGTGCAGTGCCTCGATGATCTGGTCGATACGTTCGACAGCATCATCGTAAGCGGCATCCGGGTCACCGGTATTGTGTGCATTCGCCATCACGATCAACTGATGCCGTGCATGATCGAAGATCACCAGCGTATCCGGCAGCATGAAGGCCACATCCGGCATATCGAGTTGATCGACCGCCGTATCTGGCAGTTTTTCAAAATGGCGCACGATGTCATAGCTCAGATAGCCGACCGCCCCACCAACCAGACGTGGCAGTCCTTCCAGATGGACCGGCGAGACGCGTTTGAATTCGCGCTCAATCATGTGCAGCGGGTCCTGTCCATCCGGCAGACGGTATTCCTGTGTCTCACCGTGATAGGTGCGGCGGACGATGCGATCCTTGACGGTGATCACACCCTTGGGATTGACTCCGAGGAACGAATACCGCCCGACCTGTTCGCCGCCTTCCACACTTTCCAGCAGAAAGGAGTACTGTCCGGCGGTGCTGAGCTTCAGATAGACGGACATGGGGGTATCAAGATCGGCCAGCAGCTTGCGATAGACCGGGACGAGATCGCCGCCTTCAAACAGGCGGAGAACTTCTTCCCGCGACGGGGTGATGTCGAGGCGCTGGTTCAGTACAGGAGAGGTTGCAGTGACATCCATCGGCTGTTTCCTTTTCATCACCAGTGACTTCGCATCACTGGCATTCAGCAAACAAAAAACCCCAATCTGTCCATCGCAAGGACGAGAAGGGGTTCCCGTGGTGCCACCTTGATTCCCATAATGCACGATTATGGGCGCTCATTACAGGTACAGGTGATCTTACAGAAAATCAGCCGATACCCTGCGTCAAGTTAACGGAACGCTGCCGGCACAGGCTACTGGTGGGGTATGACTTCACACATCCATACGTTTGCCTGTACAGCTCCCTGATCCATTCCACCGCGACGTTCTGTGCCACCGTTTCAGCAGGGGGTGACTCTCTGTCCAGCGTTTCGCAGTGTACTCGTTCAGATCAACGCTTTTATCTATTCAACTGCCGTCACTATATCCAGAAAGAGATCGGCTGTCAACAAATTCGTGAAAATCAACTCATTAACAGGGCTGAAATCAGACTGATTGGAAATTTTTACAATTTTTTACAGGTTATTTGTTGCGACAAACGGTTGAAATGGCTAACATAGGATAGTCATACGCACTCACGCAATGCAGACGAAAGAGAATTTTTCATGCCCGTTGATGAGAAACCCCGTCAATATTCCACAGGCAAGTCGGGTGTCATCCCACGTTCTCTGTATGAACCACCAGAAGCGCGTGAACCGATGCGGCCACCCACCCTGCCCGAACTTCATCTGGCAGATGGTGCAACCACCGGCGTTTTCAGTGTCGTCAGTGAAGGCTTCGATAACTCGGCCATTGGCGATGATGATACCACTCGAGAAGCGCCACAGCGCTAAACTGTAGTCCGGATCACCCTGTAAAATCCGCTAACCGAAGGCAGCACTCGCTTCTGTCGTTTTGTCTGCCGCGTCGTCTACTACACCGATCTGAAACGATTGCTTTTTCAAAGCCCACGCCCCGATTGAAAGGTGTGGGTTTTTTATCAGCCAGCGCCTTTAACACGATATCTGGTCCGATCTCCTGCATAAGACCTTTCTCTTGGGAAACTCCGCCATTGGTCGGACGACATCTGCTGGCATAACCCTTAATCTAAGGTTAATCGACTACGGTTCCTTCAGTACCCATAACCAAACAACAGTGTAATTCCGAAAGGTCTGTCATGCGTCAGTACAAATGGTTGTTCCGTCTTACCTTTATTCTGCTGATCTGCCTCAGCGCCCTGCCCGCGCTCGCACAGCAGAATCCGACTCAAACCTACACCGATGATGTGGTCACATTCAACTATCCGGAAGACTGGTTCAAATGCACCTGCCCGGATGATCACAATACCCTGGCATTAGGTAACACCGAAGAAGCACCCAATACTGACGATCTCCAGCGCGATGAAGTTCAGATTCTGGTGGTGAAATCGGCTGCCCGCTTCATGGACGAAATGTTCGAAACCGAACTCCTGGCCGAAACACCGGAAGACGTGCTGACCTACTTCGGCTTCGACTACGACGAGATGGATGTCTACGAATTCGATGACAACCGTACCGCCGCCGCCGCCTTCCTCAGCAACAAGGAAACCCGGCTCGAATCACTGTTCGTCTCCATTGACCTCGGTGATGGTAGTTTCGGCATGTTCATCGCCACTGCACGCCCCCGTGATCTCGGCCAGTTCGAGGACACGATTATCGAGATCGCATCGAGCTTTGTCGCAGCCGATGCCGATGACACAAGGACCAGCCGCTCTGGTTCCAAGAGCAGCTCACTCGGCGGCAAAAGAAGCAATAACTCCAGCGGCGATGCTGAAATCGAACTCACCGAGACACTGAACCTGGAAGACGCCCGCTTTGAATTCGACTTCCCGGAAAACTGGATAGCCTTTGAAGATGAAGGTGTCGCTATCCTCGTGAACCATGAGGACGTGCTGGAACTGGAAGACCTCTCGGATCTGGCAAGTGGTGAGGTGCTGGTGTTCATCTACCCCACAGTAGATGCCCTGCCCGATTACGAATTCGAGGTCGATAAGAGCACACGGCCTTCCACGATTGTCTCATACTATGCGTCGATGGCGATGATCTACGGGATGGAACAGCAGGGTCCAATGGGCGAACCCGAGATCGGGGATGGTGATCTGCTGACCTCAAACTACTACGCCATTCTGGACGGCGAATACGACGAATACGTCCTCGCAATTGAGGACGGCGAAGGGGACATCGTCACGCTGATCGCGTACAGCACACCGGAAGAAATGCCCGACTTCGAAGAAACGCTCAACGCCATCGCCGCGACCTTTCAGGTTCGTTAACCACTGATCGTCAATCGCCACAGCATCCGATGAATCAAAAACAGCGAGGGGCTTTCCCTCGCTGTTCTGATTCCAGACAGGTCTGCGCTGCAAGCAGCGCCATGCAGCTGGCAACGTCTAGCTCTGCGCTTCGACGGCCTCATAAAGTTCGCGGGTTTCCTTCGACGGCGAAATGCCAACCGTCGATGTCAGGATCTCTTCCAGACTGCGATACTGGAGACGGGCGTCGTGGACCATGCCCAACTGAAGATACAGGCGCATCACTTCGCGGTGAATATCCTCACGCTCCGGGGCTTCCTTCAGCGAGCGGACATAGTATCCCAGGGCCTTCTCGAATTCGCTGCGGCGCTGGTGAATACGGCCCAGACCGATCAGCGCCTGTGAGTACATACTCTTGAGATGTTCGCGGCGGTCATCCACCCACTTCATGTTGATAGTCTGAAGGAACGGGGCCTTGTACAGATCAATGGCGCGGCTGTACAGCGCTTCTTCCTTGCGTTCATCGCTGGCGACCAGTGCCTGTTCCAGCGCTTCCTGAAAATCGGCCACGTCATAATGGCGTACCATCTTGTTACTGGGCATGTAAAAGCCGCTGGAGTACTGCGTCAGTTCGTAATCTTCCTGACTATCAACCTTCAGCGTGACACGCTCGGTGATCTTGCGCTTGGTCACATGGAAGACGTTGGTTGCTTCCTTGACGGACAGATTCGGCCAGAAGGTCTCGAAGATCTCATCACGGGTAACCAGCGGACGGTCGATGAAGAAGAAGAACAGATTGCGGGGCAGCGCACCGTCCCAGTTGGTGATCGGTTCGCCGTTGACCAGCACATGACCGCGCCCAAGTGAATAGATCTCGAGCTGCGGCTTGGCCTTGTCTTCAACTGTGAAGATCACATCATTGCGGCGGTATTCGGTGCCGATAACCACCGCATCTCCACTCTGCACCATGTCGTACCACGGCTGATGAGACAGCATCCGGGAACTGATCGCGATCTGCACGTTATCGGCAAGCTCTGCGACGAGGGTAGTGAAAAACCGGTTGAAGTCATCATCGACCGGCAGGCGGTCCAGTTCATCGATATAGAGTGTGACCGGATCAGACGAATGGATGCCGTTCAGGTCTGCGGCCAGTGCGGTTGCCAGTGTGGTTGCGTTTTCACGGGCGTTCAGGGCGGGTTTTGTCTTCTTGCCGAAGCCTTCAAGAACACCGCTGAGTTCATCGACCATGCCTTCAACCCAGTCGATGAGACGTGTCTCGTTGACCGGAATACGATAATACAGCAGGCCGTCTTTGGCCTGATTCAGAAAATAGGTCAGGAAGACATTCCGGTAATTGGTCCATGGGTAAAGCAGAACGACCTTTTTGCCAGCGGTCTTCTGCCGGAATGTATCAAACGAAACCTTTGTGATAAGCTGCTGCAACATTTTAGAGACCTTTCAATCCGGTCATCACTGAAAACAATCCGATCATGCACTCACCCGTCAGAGCAAGTTGGAATTTTATAGCAGGTATGAATCATCATAGCGATTCTGAGCGTAAAAGTCAAAAGCGCAGTTTAGTTTTCTCTTCACTAAATGTTATTATGTAACTTGCGAAAATAAAGTTTAGATATTATGAACCCGTTTATCAACTCCTTAGTGAAGGTCAGGATGTGGATTGAAGCGCTTCTGCTGACGGTGATTGGTTTTGCTTACTGGTATGGCTATCCCATCCGCGATCAGTGGATCTGGCTGATCGCCCTCCTGATTCCAGTGTACATCCAACGTTGGACAAAAAAACAAAAGCTCTGGCCGGAAAATCCGCTGGTGTACTGGATCTTCGCGCTGCTGGCGTTATGTGTGGTCAATATCTTTCTCGCACCCTACCCCACACGCGGCTGGATTATGATTTTCCGTCCGCTGTACGGGCTGGCGCTGGTGCTGTTCTGCCTGAACAGCGCATTGCGCTATGGCGTGCTGCCGCTGGTGAAAGTCAGCACGGCGGGGGCCTTTCTGCTTGGTATCATCGCCCTGACCGCCAGCGATTGGTCTGAAGGCAAGATCGAGTTCCTCAGGCCGATCACCCAGTATTTTGTACAGGTGACGACCTATCCCGGCGTGGAAGGTCTGTTTAACGTCAATGAACTGGGCGGCGCACTGGCATGGATGATTCCGCTGGCCTTCGGGCTGGTGTTCTGCTTCCGTCGGCTGGGGCGCATGGGATGGCACTGGCTGGCCTTCATCAGCACGATTCTGATGAGCATCGCCCTGCTGATCGGCCAGAGCCTGTCCGCCATTCTGGGGATTGCAGTCGGTGTGTTCATCACCGCCGTGCCAAACCGTTACTGGAAACCAGTGCTAGCGGTGGCACTGGCGGGTGTTGTCATCATCCAGGCGGTGATCACCTTCTTCCCGGTGACCTTCTTCGAGCTTGCCAGCGACCTCTCCGGCAGACGCGACGTTACCAGCCTCGAACACCGCGCTGTCATGTGGCAAACGGCGCAGGATGCGGTACAGGATCACCCGTTTACCGGTCTGGGGATGGCGATGTTCCGCCTTCCAGCAGTATGGGAGGATTACCCCACACCCGGCTTTGACCGCTATAAGGCATTCCATGCACACAACGAGTTACTGGCAATGGGCACCGATTTCGGCCTGCCAGGGATGATGATCTGGACGGCGCTGTATATCACAGCGGGGTATATGCTGCTGACGGGCTGGCAGCTCGGCGGTCATACACACCGTCTTCTGGTGAAGGCGATTGCAGGCGGCCTGATCGCACATGCCATCTACGGCCTGACCGATGCCGTCCCGCCGTGGGATCGCTTCGCGTTTCTCTTCTGGTGGATGCTTGGGCTGGCCGCTGCGCAGTATATCGTTGTAACCGCCCTCCATCCAGCATCTGAGGATGCCGCCCTGACCGACAGCGATCTGACGGGGGATCAGATGACAGCGGAAAGATACTCGTCGATTGAGGCGCAGGCATAACGGAACATCGCGACCTCGACCTCTTCCAGCACCAACGGGGGGATATGCTGCCAGAGATCGCGTTGCATGGTCGCAGGGTCATCGAGGATCGCCCGCAGCTCAGACGGTGTTTTTATGACACGCTCGCCGAAGATCTCCAGCGTCTGGCTGGCTCCACCGGGCCGGATCTGGTCATAAATCAGATACTGCCAGCCTGCGAGATCGGCATCCGACATAAACGGAAGCCATGCTTCAGGCTGGGCGGTCTCCAGCGCAGGGGCCTGCCACGGCTCAATCTGGGACAGGTCGCGCTCATCCATATAGATCAGGATGATATGCAGCATCAGATAGCGTAGGGAACGCGGTCCCCATTCACGCGCCACAAAATACGGCCCCATCATCTGCTTCGACCAGATCTCATCCATGGCGAGATGGCCGATATAGCCAGCGATAAAGGCATGATGTGCGGCGCTGTGAGGCGTCCATAATGCGGGATACTCACGCAGCATCACCCGCCACGGGTTCTCACTGGTCTCCTGCCCGTAGACATAAAAGTGGGTCTTTTCACGCGGCAGCATCGCACCGATTCGCGCATCAGCAGCGACACTTCCAAGCAGAAAGGCACCACGCTCCGACTCGAGCAGTGATACATGATTCGTATCGATGTGCTGCGAGTGAGAGGCCAGCAGACGCTGGGCAAACATCAGGTGAGTGAAGGGTGTCGGCATAGGCTCAATTGTAGCGTGCTGGTATGGGAATGTCAGGACAGACCTTACCAATCCGCCTCATGGTGTTCACGGACGGCGCACCGGCAGTGCGGCACACGATGGCGTCGCATTGACGAACTCTGCCATGACCCAACCGCTGCTGCCCTCATACTCGACAAACCACCACGTTGTATCCTCAGTTCTGCCGAAGGCGTTCAGTGCCGTCTCAAATGGGATGGTTGTAATCAGCGCAGAATCCTGTGAAGACAGTTCACGCAGATTGACGTTATACAGCGGCAGCAGCAGACACGGACTCGGTAGCGTCGGTGTCGGTGAAGGCGTGCGCGTGGAGAACAGCTCACGGGTCGGTGTGGCGGTCGCGGTCGGGCGCGGTGTGCGGGTTGGAGAAGGCTGTGCAGTCGGCGGCGAGGTAACCGTCGGGAAGGCGGTTGCCTCTGGCGAGCTTTCACCCTCGCCCTGCGGTTCCCCGTTGACCTCTGCTGGTGTGGCCGTAGTCGTGAGAAATGCAAAGAACGATTCTGGTGTCTCATCGTCCGGCGTCGTCTGGACAGTTCCCGCAGGGTCACTTTCCTGATCGGTACGTGCCAGCGATGCCAGATCATTGTTGACAGCATACTCCACGACGAACCGCATCCCGGCGATCCCAGCGGCCCCGCGAATGCGGTCAACCCGGTCCTGCTGCATCAGCTCGCGTATAAAATCCTGCATGATGACGGTGATCTGGTCCACCACCGTTTCCAGATTGCCTCCATTTGCGCTAACGATCTCGGCGACCGTCTGCCCATTGTCCAGCGCTGTCAGCACCTCGTCATTCGAGAGGTCGCTTTCCTCGGCCACCACATTGATGACACTGCTGAACACAATCAGGAAGGTCTCACCATCATCTGGTGTCGCAGTTGTCGCTGCCGCCGTGGTCTGAGGGGCGCTGGCCACAGAAGGCGGCGCGGCTTCCGGGACAAACGAGAAATAGGCGATCAAAAACGGGATCAGCAGGCTGGCAAGCGCCAGCATCAGTGCGGAGCCGAACGAGAGCAGCCCACGGGATTGTTTGAGCCGCTGCGGGCGAAACAGCTCGACGATCAGCAGAATCAGCCCGAAGACACCAAAGACCACCGCCAGTACCAGCGTGCTGCGCTGATCGGCTGCGGTGCCACGAGTCCGAAGCGCCTGTAACGCCAGCGCCGTCAGCGGTAAAAATACAGTCAGCGAGATGAGCACCACCTCAAACCGGCGGATGCTGGTCTGGCGGCGTAGAGTCTGAATCAAGGCGGTAAGTGCATAAATGACAGCGAACAATACGCCAAAAATGACCAGTAACGTTTCCAATAAAACTCCAGCGAACACTCCAGCGGATCAGAGAATCAATCGAGGGACAGGATGCAGTTTAATCCCGCTGTTTGAATAACGGCTGAACGACAGATTGAAAACTTAACAGAATCTGCAGGCCGCGTCTATGGCAAACTGCGCCTATTATGATGACAATACGCCAAACGGGGCAGCCATGTTGCGCTGCCCCGCTTCTGATTCTATCCTGAGTGCGGACCAATAACCGTTAAGAGATCAGGCGCTGTAGGCTGGCAGGATCACGGTCTGATTATTGACCACCAGCAGCCAGTACGGAATCCAGCCGACACCGAACAGCTCCAGACTGATGTCCTTCTTGTACGGCGAGATCACATAATCCTGGGCCTGGACCGCAATCTGTGCCCACTTCTCATTGATGCGCTGGAGTACGCCTTCGTATTCGGCTTCAAGATCGACCATCTGCTGTTCAAGCTGGGCCAGTGCGTCATGGCTTTCACCCAGATCAGCTTTGGTCTGACGGCGGTAGCGCGAAGCACGGCTCATACGTGACAGCGTATAATTCGTCCGCCCCTGCCACAGGCTCAGCAGCGCTTCACCCGTCGTGAACAGCTCCTCCTTACGGCGGTCGCTGAGCTCCCGCTTCTCCATCTCAAGTTCCTGCGCCTTGCGACGAAGGGCTGTCTCCAGCTTTTCCATCTGAGACGCGTACTTCTGCGAGACCTTGTCCATCTCGGCGTCGCGCTGTTCGCGTGCCACCTGCTGCACCTGTGCCTGGAACTGGCTGAAATCCAGATCCGGGTTGGCGTAGACTCCCAGCGTCGGATTCGTCGGGATGGTCAGGCGGGCGGTGCTGTACAGCATATCGACCACCTCAGTCCTGAGCGCTTTCATACGGTTGCTGTCGGTCAGGCCCGGCGCGAGATCTCCGAACAGCACGTTCCCCGTCTGAGGCGGTTCCGAACCGAGTGAGCGCGGTTCAACAGGCGGCGACTGGTGCTCTTCCCATGTGATAAAGCCAGCTCTCGGCACATCCGCCACCTGAAAACTGTAGGTACGGGCGGTGTAAAGCTGTGCCTTCTTATCGTGATAGCGCACCTGCGCCTGCGACAGAAGCACCGGCTTGAAGGCCAGACCGGTATTATTGCCGTTCACATTCTGTGCACTGAACATCGTCTGCTGCGACCACTGCGCCATCGCCTGCTGTAAGGTGATATTCGGTGTGAAAAAGTACTGCACGGTTGACGAAGGCAGCGCCGGACGCGATTCCGCGAAGCCCGCCATCTGAAGCCCTGAGCGCCTCGGAATGTGGATCGACTGCGAAGGACTTGAAGGTGCGATCCCCTGTGTATGAGGCGACACAGGGACAACCGCATTCTGCGCCGTGTACGCAGCCGCCGGCGGCTGTTCCGGCAGACGGGCAGGCGGCATCCCCGGCAGCGTGGGCGGGGGCTGCGTTGGCCCGGTCTGGTATCCACCAGCAGGCTGCGTCGGATAACCCGGCTGCGGCTGAACAGGTGTATAGGCGTGCTGATAGGCCGATGAGCCGAGCATCTCCATGCGCTTGTCACGCATCAGCACCTGCACTTGCTGACGTGTCAGCGGGCCGCGCAGATAATTCATCGCCCATCGGGTATGGACCAGCACCGGTCCACCCTGGTCATGGACATTACGCATCAGGAAGACACGCGGCGCGATATCGGCGATCAGATTTTCGGTCTCTCGCAGCGTGAAATCGGAAGCATCCGCCATCGACCGCAGCCCGTCGATAATCCGCTGCTTGTCGTTCTCGGATTGCAATCGCCCGATAAACCATGTCCCGGCATTCGAAAGCCCCTTGTAATCGAGGTCCCCCGGATTCTGTGTCGCCAGAATCAGCCCGATACCGAAGGCGCGGGCCTGTTTCAGCAGGCGCAGCATCGGCTCCTTCGTCGGCGGATTCTTGGGATACGGCGGGAAGTAGCCGAACATCTCATCGATGTACAGCAGCGCACGCAGGCTGGTTGTCCCGCTGAGGGTGCGCATCCAGCCGAGCATATTTTCCAGCAGCAGCGTGATGATAAACAGGCGTTCGGCTTCCGAGAGGTGTGCGATATAGAAGATCGAAACACGCGGACGGCCATTCGGTTGATACAGCAGGCGCTGAATATCAATCGGCTCACCGTTAATCCATGACTGGAAGGACGGCGCGGCGATAATGTTGTTCAGGTCCATCGCCAGCTTGAAGCGCGCTTTCTCTGAGATATACTGGTCAATCGGCAGCACACCGAGCGTGTTAAACGGCGGTTTCTGCACCTGAAGGATGATGTCCTCCATCGTCAGGCTCTGCCCCTGCTTCCACGCCGTCTCAAAGATATTGGCAATCAGCACATGCTCTTTATCCTTGAGCGGTTCCACGTTCAGGCCGATCAGGGCCAGCAGCGCGGTCGTGATGCCGTTGATCTTCTCCCGCAGGGCTTCTTCATTACCGAACCAACCCTCTTTCGGGGCGGCCAGTGATGCCAGAATGCTGACCGGCAAACCCGCATCAGAGCCGGGGGTGTAAATGCGATATTCCGCCGCCCGCTTCAGCCATTCCAGCCGCTCCGGGACAATCCCCCAACTGTGCAGGCCATCGCGCCAGCGGCGTGCCACATCGCTGGAATAATCCGGCACACTCATCCCGCTGCGGCGTGCATCATCGATATTCACCCACGGCTCGAAGTCCTCGGCCCGTAGCTGCGGAAAGGTCAGCAGCAGATTGGTGATGTCCCCTTTCGGGTCGATAATGATGGCCGGGATGTTGTCAAGGATCGCTTCCTCGAGCATGGTGATACACAGCCCGGTCTTACCGCTGCCGGTCATCCCGACCACGACCGAATGCGTGGTGAGATCTCGGGAGTCGTAATACACCACATCATCTTCAAGCTGCTGCGTCTGTGGGTTATATCGACGGCCCAGATAGAAAGTGGTTGGTGCTTCGATAAAAGGCATCGGGATCGTTCCTTCCGTTACCCGCTTAAAATGCGATTTTATGTTCTACATCTAGTATACACTATCGGCTGACAAACGGTAGAAACACTAACACGAGATTCACCACAATCTGACAAATCCATGCAGCCGCGAGGCCATTACGCTGTCGAACGTAGCTGTACATCGCGTTCATCATCAGCAGTGCGAGGCAGATAACAAAGCCCACCAGTGGGTAACGGTTTATATCCATCAGCGGGAAGAACAGCACGCAGGACCAGAAGGTCCCCATCAGCGCGACAATCCAGAACGGGCGATGTTCCTGAAGCACACCGCGAAAAAACAGCGTCTCGGCCAGCGGCATCACAAACACCAGATAAGCCAGCACCGCCCCCACACTCATATCACGGAACAACAGCAGGACCGCTGTATTAAGTGTGGAACCGCCAAAGGCCATCAGCGGTGCACCCAGAATCAGACCGAAGCTGACACCCCACACCGCGTTATCCAGCGTCTCCGTGCTGATCCTTGCACTGCTCCCAAACAGATAGGCCAGCACGCCAAACATCGCCAGCACACCCCATGACAGGGTATAGCGCAGTTCAACGTTGCCATTATTGATCAGAGGTGAAAGGCCAACACTCAGCGCCAGCGCAATCAGAAAGCCGAAAATCGGATCGTTGGTCGCGCCGCGATAGCGTACACCAGCCTCATACTCGTCGGCCTCTTCATCGTATAGATCATCGGCAGTGTCATCGGATTCCAGCACAGTTTCACCGGAGAAATCCGCCATACTCAAGGCAGGATCGGGGTGATCCACCGGATACAGATGCGCATCCGGCACTGACGGAACATCCGGCCGTGACGGAGACGCTGGCTCTTCGGCAGGTTCTCCGGGTATAAAACGTGGGTCCTTCGTGAACGTCATTTTAGGGTTCCCGGATTATCGGCTGAGAACGCTGCGGACAGCATCGACCACCTGCTGCACGCGCTCCGGCGTAATCCAGTAATGCGTCACAGCGCGGAAGGTACGCTCAAATCCGGGATAAGGCCGCAGCATGATGTTGTAATCGCGCTGCATGGTCGCGACCAGCTCCGCAGGTGTCACCGGCGCGGACGCTTCCAGATCGAAGAACACGAAGTTGGTCTTCACACGATCCAGATCGACGCGGATGTGCGGGATATCGGCGAGGCCTTCGGCCAGCAGACGCGCATTGGCGTGATCTTCATCAAGCCGCTGTGTCATCTCACAGAGCGCGATCATCCCCGCCGCTGCAAGAATCCCCGCCTGACGCAGCCCCCCGCCAACCACCTTACGCACCCGCCGCGCTTCGTCGATCATCTCCTGAGAGCCAACGATCATCGACCCAACCGGCGCACACAGCCCTTTCGACAGACAGAACGTCACGCTGTCAGCCGATTTCGACAGTTCGGATGCCGGGACATTACACGCCACAGCCGCATTAAACAACCGCGCGCCATCAATGTGCAGTTTCAGGCCGTGTTCGCGGGCGATATCGCCGACCGCTTCGGTATACTCCACTGACAGCGGCATCCCACCGACAGTCCCCTGTGTATTTTCCAGCGAGATCATACGCGTGCGCGGAAAGTGGACATTATTTCCACGGATCGCCCGCCGGATATCATCCAGATCGAGCGTCCCATCCTGATGCACCGGAACGGTATGTGGGATCACCCCACCCAGTGTCGCGATCCCACCGCCTTCGTATACAAATGTATGGGCCTTATCACCAAGGATCACTTCCTCACCGCGCTGCACCTGCGCCAGAATCGAGACCAGATTCCCCTGCGTGCCGCTGGTCACAAACAGGCCGGCTTCCTTACCCAGCATCCGGGCGGCTTCGGCTTCAAGCTGATTGACCGTCGGGTCTTCGCCATAAACATCATCGCCGACATTTGCATTCGCCATCGCCTCACGCATCTTCGACGTAGGATGCGAAACTGTGTCACTCCGCAGATCGATAATTTCCATTAAAGGGCTGCCACCTTCCACAAATTCCAGACTTTAAACCCGACAATGATGCGATTTATCACACTGCTGATATGGATCTGGCGGTGATCACCGTCATGATTATCATACTAACCGAAACCGCCGAAGATGTAAAACACACTGGCTATCACCTGTGACCTTTAGTGACCTTTAGAAGTCTTTACAAGCAGTAAAAATCGCATTATGATATTTCCATTCTAGCGACAAGGAGTCTTCGATGCTGACCCAGACCGATCTGCTCTACCGCAATTTTCAGTGGTCAGACCTTCCCGAAATCACGGAACTGATCAATCTCTGCCACACCCATGACGGGCTGCCGTGGCAGCTTTCGCCTGAGGAAATGGAAAGCGAGTGGCGCTACCCCACCTTCAACCCTGAACAGGAATGCACCGTCGTCTGCAATACAGACGGCAAAATCATTGCTTATGGTTATACCGAGAAATCTGCCGCCAGCCGTGCCCGTGGTGGCGGTGACTGCACCGTACATCCCGATTATCGTGGTCAGGGAATCGGTACCCGCCTGATCCGTGAAGGCGACAGCTTTTATCTGGCGGACGTCGGGCCGGAATTCGATGAGGAAACCCCGATTTATATTCATCGCTGGGCGACAAAACAGAATCCCGGCATGGTAGCACTCTTCGAGGCAGAAGGCTATAAGGCCGTTCGTCACTTCTTCACCATGCGCATCGTGCTGGATCAGCCGATTCCTGCCCCTGGAATGCCTGAAGGCTTCGAGCTGCGCCCATTTGACCTCGAACGCGATGGCTATGCTGTCTATCAGGCACAGCAGGAAGCGTTCCGCGATCACTGGGGCTATATCCGTGATGTGGAGTGGGAAGTGTGGAAGCATCGCTTTGAAGAGCCGAACTTCCGCCCGGATATGTGGCATATCGGCTGGGCAGGGGATGAAGTCGCAGGCTTCTCGATGTGTGGTCCGGCAGGTGAAGGCCGTGATGAGGTCGCATGGGTCGCCACGCTCGGTGTGCGGCGTGCCTATCGCGGACGTGGTCTGGCAAAGGCCCTGCTGCTTCACAGCTTCCATGACGCCCAGCAGCGCGGGTTCGAAGCGATGGAACTCGGCGTGGATGCGGAAAATCCAACCGGCGCACTCGGCCTCTACGAACGCGCCGGAATGCACGTCAGCATGACGCACGGTTCTTTCCGCAAGGTACTGCGCGGCAATGGCGGGCTGATCAGGGACTAACGTAACATATGGGCCGGACCTGTAATTTGCATGTCGTCCGGCCCTGTATATACGCAGTCGTAGGGGTGGGTTTTCCCCCCCATATGCACCAACTTAAGCAAATTGCAGATTTAAAAACCGGCGTGAATCGGTAAAAACCCAATATCCTAAGCAGCACAGCAAGTAATGCTGCTCTTCATAAAACCTGTTTTTCTCCCTTCCCTCGGAATGCAAACCGAAGGTTTGCCGAGTGGTTAGCATTGCAAGCAATGGCGGGAAGGGAAAGCGGAATTTATTCCGCAGGGATGGGGGGCTTTTCCGACTAAAACCCTTAACTTGCTGCATTTAGGGACGAGATTCTTCCCTCCCCTTATGTCGATGCAATCCGCTTGATCGACTGTCACCGGTACGCTAGACTCCCTACGAGAGTCCGATAGTCCGTATCATAACAAGTTAAAGGACAGCATCATGCAGCAGGGAATGCTCGACATCACGATTGAATACTGTGCGCCGTGTGGTTATACCCCCCGCGTAATTGAACTCACCACTGAGGTGATGCAGGATCGCGCCGTCGAAACCTATATCCGTTCGTGGAAACTGATCCCCGGTCGCGGCGGTGTATTCGAAGTGACCGCCAACGGTGAACTCATCTATTCCAAAAAGGCGACAGGCCGCCATGCCGAGCCGGGTGAAGTCAAGACCTCGATTGAAGCCATGCTGGATACCCTCCGCCCCGCAGCGGATGAGCAGTCCAACGCGCCGAATGTGAGCCTGAGCTAGAGGCTGTTATGCACTTCTAAAGCCTCAACCTGAGAAACGCAGTTTCTCCGTTCCGAAATAAGTTTCGCTAGATAAGAGGAGATAAGTCCCCTCTCCAGCACTCGAAGAGTGGTGGGGTTAAGACCGCAGGACGAACTCAATTTTTGAAAGTTCATAACACGCTTTAGCTATAAACCGCTGAGAAACGGCGTTTCTCCATCCCCTGTCCGCAGCGCAGTCCTATCGCGCCGAGAGGGGAAGTAGAGCACCGTTATGATCTGCTTTTATCCTCTCTCCAGGTTGGAGAGGGGCAAGGTGTGAGGTAAAAAGACTGCGCCCCTGCCCATTCTGGGCGAAACCATCACTGCCCGGTTGAAGCCTGCGCCTGTTTCTCCGCAATCTGCCGGATCTTGCTGCCAGTCTCATGCCAGCTGATCTCACTCAGGCCGAGCTTCTGGCGGATGTGCCCTTCTTCCATCCCAGACCGGAAGTCACGGACGGCACTGGTCCACCGCATCACCTCGAACGAGAGCTTGAACGGAATCCCCCCACCCGTGCCGAGATCGGTCAGGATATATTCCAGATTGCGTGACGTGCAGTTAAAAATCGTGTCCTTGATCTTATACTGCACGAGGTACAGATCCAGCAGCTTGACCCACTCCGGATCAAGCTCGATGTTGCGCTCCTTGAAGACATTCCGCACTTTAAACCGCACATTCAGAATTGGCTGACGCGGGTTGCTGCGATCAATATCCGCCAGCGTAAGCTGCATCGCCTCATTTTTCTTGATGCCGGTATCCAGCAGCAGCCGGAACAGCAGTTCAGGCCGGGTGTCCTGCTCATCAGTACGGCGATAGCGCATCCCACGGGCGAAATCCCCAACCGCACGGATCTGCATCGGCGACAGCGCATCCGACAGTGGAGCCGGGCCGGAGCGCTGTAACACCGCCTTCGCCGGGTCATGTGGAATCGCCCCGATGCCATTCAGCCAGCGGAAGTACACCTTGAGCGTCGTCACCCGCCGCGCATAGGATTTCCGGCTGCACGGCACATCACGTTCGAATTCCAGCCAGTGCAGGAACCGGTTCAGATCAGACGTGCTGTAGCGCCCCACCGTCACATCTTTTCCGAGCGCTTCCATCAGTAAATCGAGATCGGCAGCGAAGGCTTTAATCGTATGCTCCGACTTCCCTTCCTTCCGCAGATGCTCCATAAACAGCTTAAGCGTATGTTTAAGTAGTGTCCCTTTATGAATATCATCCGGTGTAGCGGGTTCGTCGTTAAACAGTGGGAGCTGACGGATTCTTCCTAATTTATCCATGTATCTCTTCTCCTAAACCTCGCTGACCGGCGCATCTGGCAGCGCTGTGCGTACACGGTCGAGTGTGGCATAGCGACTCTTTACAAGATCCGCCGCCATCTGACGTTCTGACGGACTCAGCGCTCCATGCTCGGCCCTGACCTGAAAGACCGCTTCAAATGCCGCAGCTAAGGCATCCGCTGCCTCCATCCATGTGACTTCAGTTCCAAGCGCTTCCGAGAGCGTCACCGCCCGTGACCGCACCTGATCGCGTACTGCTTCGCGACTGGCTTCATCTGAATAGGCCAGCGCATCGCAGATTCGGGCCAGATCACCCGTCAGCGGCAGTGAGCCATGCTGGAGCAGCGCCCCTTTCCGCCGGACCTGCGCACTGCCAACCAGTTTGCGACCTTCTACCGTGATCTCATAATGCGATGGGATTTCAAAGCACACCGCTCCGGGATTCTTCGGCATTTCGTTGGCCCGTTCAGCCGCAGGTGACAGGCCAAGCCGCTGGAGCGCATCCACCAGCGCCGCGCTGATCTGGCGGTAGCTGCTGACAATATCAAGCTGTGTCAGTGGATCATCCGGCGGGACAGTCAGGCTGTAGGTCAGTTCATCGGTGTGCAGGATTGCACGTCCACCAGTCGGACGCCGCACAGCCGTCCAGCCGAAGGCCGCGATCCGCTCCAGGTCGGCATCACGCGCTTTCTGGCCGTATCCGATCGACAAACAGGCAGGTGACCAGGCATAAAGACGCAGTGTGGGTTGGCTCTGTCCATTCAGGACATGTTCGAGGATGGCATCGTCCACTGCCATATTGTATGCACCAGACGAAGGTTGATCGTAGATGAAGCGCCATTGACGCACGTTTTCAAATTCCCGTATACTTTCATCTGTATCCATATTCTAATCGAGAATCCAATCCATTGGCGACTTATGCACAAGTTCGATGACGAACGCGCCGAAGACCGTGACCCTAACCCCGATAACGACGACGCAACCGTTCGCGGCCACCCACCCTATAACCCGGAAGTCCAGAATCGAAATCACAACGCTCACCCATCTCAGCCGTCGGGTCCTGATAGCGTAATGCCCTATTCCCAGCCGTCCAGAAATACCGGCTACAGTCCGGAAGAAGGCTCCAGAACACTGCGCGGTGCAGCAGCATGGGCCAATGCAGCAGGCGGTGCGGCCAATGTCCCTGCACCAGAATCGGTATATCGGAATACCCCAACGATCGCCCCTGCGCCGCCCCCCAACGCTGCCCAGATGAACGGCGTGCGTGAGCGTTCGCGCAAACGCGCCAGCGCTTCAGCCCGTCGCGGTGGAGAGTGGGTCTGGGTGATTCTCGGCGTGGCGATGTTCAGCGTCGTCGTCCTGATCAGTGTCAGCATGTTTATCATCCTGCGCGTCTCACGTGATCAGCCGGAAGTGCTCCCCACCGCCGAATCGATTGCCGCCCTGCCAACAGCGGTCGATATGCGCGGCGATGGTCGCGGTGCGCCGGGGTCCCTTCTGTTTACAGATGGCACTAAAGTTCAGATCAAACCGTGGGATGGCACATCCCGCCTGACGATTCTGGTCGTCGGCATGGATCGACGCCCCGGCGAAACCGGCCTCGGTTATCGCACCGATACCATCATGCTCCTCAGCATGAACCCACAGACCAACTCGGTCGGACTGCTCAGCATCCCGCGTGACCTGTACGTCGATGTGCCCAATTTTTACGGGATGCACCGCATCAACGAGCCGATGGTCCTCGGTGAACTGCGCGAAACCGGCTACGGCCCGCGCCTGCTGATGGAAACCGTCCAGTACAATCTCGGCATCCGAGTCAACAATTATCTGGTAATCGATTTTCAGGCCTTCATCAGCCTGATCGACAGCATCGGCGGCATCGAGGTCGATCTGGATTACACCATCAACGATCCCTCATATCCGAGTATGAATTACGGCTACGAGCCGTTCTATCTGCCTGCCGGTCATCATCTGCTGGACGGTAACACCGCGCTCAAGTTCGCACGGACACGCCACGGAGATAACGACTTCCGCCGTGCCGAGCGTCAGCAGCAGGTGATTTACGCCATCCGCGATAAAGTCTCGGACCCGCAGGTCATGCTTCAGCTTCTGCCGCAGATGCCAACCATCTGGGATTCGATGCGTGCCAATGTTTACACCGGCCTGCCGCTCGATCAGATGATCCCGATCGGGCTGTATCTGAAGGATGTCCCGCAGGAAAACATTCGCACCGGTGTGATCGACTACAAGTATTCGGTCCCGTTTACCACAACCAGCGGCGCACAGGTGCTGCTGCCCAATCGTGAGCGCATCGCCACCCTGATGGCGGAGACCTTCGGTCCCGATTTCAACCAGTAAACTCAATCATTCCTACACGCACAACAAAAAACAGGACCTCAATCGGGGTCCTGTTTCGTTTGTATTTAAGCCTGCTATGCCGTGTGTCCACATGTCTTGAACCTGCTTTCGCAGGTGGGAACACTGCTAACCTTCAGGTCTTGGCTACGCAAGCCTATCACCCTAGTGCTAGAAGTTTGCTCCCGTAAAGTGGGTGTTGGCTCAAAACGCATCATGTCATCACGCACACAGCAGGTTGCAATCTGTTATATCAGATGTAACCTGTGAAGTAAAGGTAAAATCCAGTGCCTGCAGGTGAGCTTCGTATGAATCTCACCCGTTGCACATGGCTTACTGTGATGCTTCAGCCGCTTCTTCTTCCGGCAGATCGAGCTTAATATAAAGCTCTTCCAATTGTCCCGGCTCTGCTTCCGACGGAGCATGTGCCATCACATCCGAGCCGGTCTGCGTCTTCGGGAAGGCAATCACCTCACGGATATTGGGCGCACCGGTGAACAGCATTGCCAGCCGGTCAACACCCCACGCGATCCCACCGTGCGGCGGCACACCATACTCGAACGCCTCCAGCATGTGGCCGAACTGCTCGCGGGCATGTTCCATTGTCTGACCAATCAGCGGGAAGATTTTTTCCTGAAGCTCACGGCTGTGGATACGGATGCTGCCGCCGCCAACTTCATAGCCATTGCAGATCATGTCATACTGCGACCCACGGCACTTGCCCGGATCAGTATCCAGCAGCGGGATGTCTTCCGGCAGCGGCGACGTAAACATATGCTGTGATGGGTCCCAGCGCTGATTTTCCTCATCCCAGTAGAACATCGGGAAGTCGATAATCCATGCAAAAGCCAGCACGTTCGGGTCAGCCAGTTCCAGCACATTCGCCAGATGACGGCGCAGTTTGTCCGTCACCGCGTAGACGATCTCACGCTCATCGGACAGGAACAGCAGGATGTCACCGGGTTCGGCGCTGGTCTTCTCAAACAGTTCCAGCTTCTGCTCTACCGTAAAGAACTTGCCAATCGGCCCCTTGACCTCGTCGGTTTCGCTCAGCGGCAGCGCCATCCACGCCAGACCCTTTGCACCAGCACCGCGTGCCAGTTCTTCCAGTTCGCGGGTCAGCTTGCGCAGCCCTTCTCCACTGATCGCCTTTTCCAGCTCCGCACGGTTGCGCATCAGGCCGGGCGCACGGATCACCTTCACCGGCTTGCCTTCCGAGACGTTATTCTGGAAGACCGGGAACGCGCTCTTGCCTGCCAGTTCACTGATGTCGATTGCGGACAGATCATAGCGCAGGTCCGGTTTGTCGGAGCCGTACTTCTCCATGGCTTCCTGATAGGTAATGCGCTGGAACGGCTTCGATAACAGCTTCATGTCCGGCACAATGGTTTCCGCCAGCGCCGTCGCCAGACCTTCATTCAGCACCATGACATCCTCGCGCTGGACGAAACTCATCTCCATGTCAAGCTGGGTGAATTCCGGCTGACGTTCGCCGCGCAGGTCTTCGTCACGGAAGCAGCGCGCAATCTGGAAATAGCGTTCGTATCCCGCCACCATCAGAAGCTGCTTCAACTGCTGCGGACTCTGCGGCAGCGCATAGAACTTACCCGGCTGTAAACGGCTCGGCACCAGAAAGTCGCGTGCGCCTTCCGGCGTAGTCTTGAACAGCAGCGGCGTCTCAATCTCGACAAAACGGCGCTCGTCCAGATAATCACGGATGAACTTGACGATCCGATGCCGCGTCAGGATATTGTGCTGCATACGCGGGCGGCGCAGGTCCAGATAGCGATACTGCATCCGGCGGTATTCATCGACATTTTCTTCAGTGTTAATCAGGAACGGCGGCGTCTTCGACGCATTGAGGATCGTAATACCCGTGGCTTCGATTTCGATCTCACCCGTTGCCAGATCGTCATTTTCCATACCACTCGGCCTGCGGCGCACCTTGCCAACGATCTGAAGCACATACTCATTGCGGGCTTCACTGGCAATACTGTGGGGGCCGGCCTGCTGCTCCTGATCAATGACCACCTGAGTAATGCCCCACCGATCACGCAAATCGATGAAAATGAGTCCGCCCTGATCACGCCGGCGATTGACCCACCCGGCCAGTGTGACTTCCTGTCCAGCGTGTTCTGGGCGCAGTTCGCCGCAAGTGTGTGTTTTCAGCATAAATCCTCGTGCTCCGCCGCTCTAGAGATGGTTTGATGATCTAAATGGATGTGGTTGGACTATCGTGGAAATCCGGGGCAAAGCATAGCATGTTCACCCCGATAATGAAAGCATTAAGGTCGGATGAGCCGCAGACCCTGGTCAAAAACGGACAGCGCCGGCTGTCCTTTGCAATGAAATGATACGGCTAAACCCGCTGCGCTGCGGCGGTGTGTCCCCACACTTCGCCTTCTGCGTATGGGCAGACCTTATTGCACAGCATAGGGTTGCCCTGTTCTCTCGTAACACCCGACTGAAAACTACACCACGGTATGATATTTTGTAGGGACGCCCGACGGGGCGTCCGGCACTTCTCGGCAAACCTGCGGTTTGCATTCCGAGGGAAGGACTTGTGTGTGAAGTGGGTTGATTCCCTTCCCTCGGAGCAACGACGGATACGCTTCCCGTCGGTAGCGAGTGGTTGGCATTGCAAGCAATGCCGGGAAGGGAAATCATGCGTAGCATGCCGGGATGGGGGGCTTTCTCTCGCATCAGGAAGAGCCGGGGATAGGAGGTGCTTTTCTGCCTCAGCACTCCTCAACTTGGTACACATGGGGCAGGCCGGATGCGATCCCATATGCACCAAGTTAAGGATTTGCAGGGCGATAAAGCCCCCTATCCCCGGCCCTATCCCGGTGCAACAAGTTGCACTAACCCAGGGCGCAGACGACGGGAAAAGTGTCCGTCGTCCACTTCAAGGGAAAGGGTGAAAAACAGGTCACGGTGGTAGTCAATTCCCTTCCCTCGGAATGCAAATCGAAGATTTGCCGAGTGGGGGAAGGGAAAGCGGAATTTATTCCGCAGGGATGGGGGGCAACCGCGGCCTGATTTACACCTGCTTCAACATGTAAAATACCTCAACTTGGTACACATGGGGCAGGCCGGATGCGATCCCATCCTACATCACCCTAAACCTCTTTACCTCGATTGCGCAGACGCAGCACCACCTGCAATCCCGTCAGCAGCGCCATCACCAGTTGGATGATCCGCACCGGATCAAAACTGCGCCCTGCCCCGCTCGCCTTGCGCATCACCTCTGTAGACTGTGCAGCGCTGACCTCTGGCTGGGCAATCGCACCCATCGCGGGCACCCGCTTCACGTTGACATTCTTCGGAGCCTGCGCGGCATCCGCCTGTGCTTCCGCCCCCTGCGCGACAATCTTCGAGCCGTACATATTGGCGTAAACCTGCGTAAATTCCGCACCGAGCAGCAGTATCTGTGCGGAATAATTAATCCACAGCAGCAGCAGGACAAACGATCCCGCAGCACCATAGGCCGATGCGACACCGCTCTGCCCCAGATACAACCCGATCAGATACTTTCCCAGATTAAACAGCAGCGACGTAACCACCGCCCCCAGCCAGACATCACTCCATTGGATCTCTGCATCCGGAAGAACTTTATAAACCAGCGCGAACATCAGCGTGATCACACTGAAACTGATCAGGAAGTTAATCAACTGACTCAGGAATTCCATCCCCGGCATGATCGAGCTGACATACTCATTCAGTCCCGCCAGCACCGCGCTGACAACCAGTGATACCAGCAGCAGGAAACCAATCGCGACCACCATCGAGAACGAGATAAAGCGCACCCTGATCGTCTCAACGATCGACCGGGCTGGCGGTATCACCCCCCAGATGGTATTCAGTGCATCCTGAAGCTGAAGGAAGAAACCGGTCGCACCGAGGATCAGCGTCACGACACTGACCACCGTCGAGATAACCCCCGTAGTCGGCTCATTGGCATTTGCCAGAATTTCCTGAATCGCGGAGGCGGCCTCTTCGCCAACCAGTCCCTGAATCTCTGTCTCAACCCGACCACGTGCGGCCTCCGGCCCCAGCGCCAGCCCTGCAATGGCAATCACGATCACCAGCAGCGGCGCGATGGCAAATGCTGTGTAATAGGAAAGCGCCGCCGCAAGCTGCGGAGCCTTATCCTGATTCCATTCAGTAAAAGTTTGTTTGAGCAGTTTAAAAAGGTTGATTCTTTTCATCGCAGTAGTCCCTCGTGTCGATCCACCATGCCTATGAGCTTAGGCCCTTTAGGTGAACATTTAATGAGGAACCCCGCCATGCAGATGAGGAGAGGATAATGACGCGGACACATGCCTGAAGGCTGTCTGAAAATTGCATACGCTGTGGGATCAGCCCCACGAGGCTGATCCCTGGAGTTTGGCGCTTTGAAGAAAGTCGTTGTCGAGAGACAGCGGCTTTTTTGCGAGAGGAGGAAGCGGAAAGGGCAAAAAAGGGGTCAGGCACGCGCCGCAGCAAAAACCGCGTTGCGTAAAG
>JAEZAF010000196.1 GCA_023430545.1 Chloroflexota bacterium | reverse complement strand
GATTGAACCATCATTTCAGATCTTTACCGTGGACAGAGTACACCCTCCCCTGCCTCACGCCTATTGTGTAGGGACAGGGCCGCATTGCGTGCAATGGCGCTCTGTCCGGCTCGTAACTGATTTTGTAGCGAATCCCGCGGCTTTTTGGTCCACTCCGTTTGAAAATTCGAACCGCACGTGCCGAACATCTGTGCTATGATAATCAATCACACGAACCCCTCTCCGCCGCATATTTTGTAGGGATGCTGAACATGCTTGCAGCACTTTGCAGCAGCACTTTGCAGCAGCGCTTTGCAGCAATTACCAGCACAATGCTGCAACAAAACCCATCTTTGCAGCAGCACATCTGTCATTTTCAGGGGAAAACCCGTTGTTGCCGCACAAAAATTTTGTGCGGCAGCAGCAGCAGCAGCAACAAGCTGTCGCAGCCAGAATCAGCAAAAGACGCACATAAACCCCCATCAAAAGGTGGATGGTACCGATGGAGTTTGCATTTACACTAAACATGACGTTAAATGAGATTATCATGAGTAGATAAATTTTGTCATCGGGCTGGACGTCACAGCCTGCGGACGGTCATACTAGTGAGGAATGCAGAAATCAGATGTCTACACCGCCCAATTTTCCCCAGCGCCCCTACAATGATGAAGACGCCGACGATTCCGGGACCGGGAATTACCGACCCGATGGATCGAACCGTCCTCTCACGGATGCCGAACGCGAGGCCGCAGAGCGTGAAGCCGCCGAAGCCGCCCGCGCCCTAAAGCAGTCACTGGAGAATTCACTCGGCAGGGTCGCCCGTCAGGCTGGCGGGAATCTGCTCGGTCAGGCGCTTGGCAGCGGACTGCGCGGTGCGTTAGGCCACCAGCTTGGCGGCATGCTGGATAACACCTTACAGAATGTGATTAATGAAGCGACCGGCCAGGCATCAGGTCAAAAGCAGAACGCCATTGATGAAGATGCGGTCTACGAGATGCTGTGGGACTGCCGCTTCTGCGGGTCGGAAAAGCTGTTAGGCAAGACCCATCGCTTCTGTCCGGCGTGCGGTTCTCCACAGGACCCGGAGTGGCGCTATTATCCGGCAGACGATGAGAAGATCGCCGTCAAGGATCATCATTACGTCGGTGCGGACAAGGTCTGCCCCGCCTGCGGGACACTGAATGCCGCTGATGCGGAATTCTGCCCACGCTGCGGTTCTCCACAAACAGATGCACAGGCCGTCGGCACACAGGCCGTCCGCGCCGCCGGATTCAATGATTTTCTGGAGCGCGAAGATCTTCAGTCCCGCCTGGATGAACAGGCAGCACAGCGTGTCAGCGGCATCCCGCAGACTGCCAGCACTTCCAGTTCCGGCTTCAAATGGACGCCGAAGAATATCGCCATGATCGCGATCGCGGCGATCCTGTTCATTGGTGGCGTCTATTTCTTCACCGCGAAGAAATCCGCCAATATCGTCCTGGCCGACAAGCAGTGGGATCGCGAGATCGAAATCGAAAAGCTGATGGCCGTCTCCGACAGCAGTGTCTGCTCATCCATGCCGGGGGATGCCTACAGCGTCAGCCGCCGCCGCGAACAGGTCGATACCCGCCGCGTTCAGGATGGCGAGACCTGCAGCCGCCAGCAGGTGGACCGTGGCGACGGCACCTTCCGCGAACAGCAGGTGTGCAGTCCCAAGTACCGTGAAGAACCCGTCTATGGTGATGTCTGCTACTACACCATCGACCGCTGGCAGACCGAGCGCACTGTGACATCCAGCGGCGCGGCGGATGTCCAGCCCTTCTGGGCGGAAGCCAATCTGAGCCGCAGCGGGGCCTGTGTCGGATGCGAACGCGAAGGCAACCGGCGTGAGGTCTATACGCTGATCTTCACCGGTGACGGCGGCAGCCGCTACGAGTGCGAAGTCAATCCGAGTGTGTGGGAAGATGCCTCCATTGAGTCAGTCTGGGAGCTGCAGGTCGGGCAGTTTACCAATGCGCCCGATTGCAGTACGCTGGCACCCGCGAGTTAACAGCGGACAAGGCCATGCAGGCATGTTTAGGCGTTGTCCCTGCAAAATACGAAGGTAGGGACAACGCCTGCCCTGTCCGCCCGTAAACACCTGAACCAGGAATAAAATACCTTAACCCTGAGTGGCGGAGAGGCAGCAGTCTCTCCGCCCTGGATTACAGTCAGAAACGACACAGTTCTCAGGCTTCAGGCTGCTTAAAACCGGCTGCGATCGCGACCTCATCGCTCAACAGGTTGTTACCCCCGATTTCGCCGATCACAAATTCCTTGACGCCCTCTCTGGGCGCCGTCAACCGCAGCCACAGTGAACCACCCTTTGGTTCGAGGTCCATCCCGTGATTGAGGAACGGGCAGCACAGATGGTCATTGGCGATAAAGTCAGCGACCTTGTGGACTGAAAAACTGGCAGGCAGGCGGAAAGCATAGCCGTCAGCTAGTTCACGAACGTCGCTGACCGCACCAAACAGTTCAACCGAAAGCTGGCCGAGATGTTCGCGCTGTTCCGCCGTGAAAACACTCAGATCACAGGCAAATGGCACTTCCGCTTCAGGGTCCTGATGAATATCTGCTTGCATGGTATCTCCTCCTGATTGTTAAAGGTTTGAACTGACGGATGAGTTAAGACGCTGATTTGAACGCCGTGTGATCGTAATGCGTCCCTGCGGGCCATTCATCCAGCGCAGGCCCAGTATCAGGCTCACGACGGAAATCAGGGTTAAACCACCGAACACCCAGCCGAGATTTTGCCCCAACCACAAGGCGGCTGGAGTCCCGGCCAGCAGAGATAACACAACCGGCACAATCAGCGGAGTACAGCATGGGCTGGTGATGCAGGCAACCGCAAACATCACACCACCTCGGATCTGCTTCCAACGGCTTTCAGGCGGTTTGATGATCGCGTCATCCGTTCGCAGCGGTTCAGAGATCACCTGTAACCCAAACCCATACGGGTTATTGGAGGCCTGTAAGGTATCAGATTGTCGGGCATCCGGCACGACACAGGCCGCGCTGCCGGCTTCGGTCGTGGTGCAGCATCCTGTCTGCTGACAGCCTGACGCGGACTCTGTATTAGCTGATTGAACCGGTGATAATTCGGGTGTGCTCATCACTTCCAACTCCTGACACGTAAGACCTGCGATAATCTGAAGTCTAGGACTTGAAGTGAACTTCATGTCAAGGGGTCTGAAGATGCAGATATTTGCAATTGGGGAAATTGCCCGTCAGGCGGGTATCGCCACCTCCACCATCCGCTACTATGAGCGTATCGGGCTGCTGCCCCCGTGCAAACGTGTGAGCGGCAAACGGCGTTACGATGCTTCTGTCCTTCAGAAGCTGGGGGTGATTCGACTGGCACAGCAGGCAGGTTTTACGATTGCCGAAATCCAGACGCTCGTCCATGACTTCCCGACCGACACGCCGCCCTCTGAGCGGTGGGCCGCGCTTGCCGGAAGCAAACTGACCGAGCTGGATGCGATGATCGAGCGCGCTCAACGTATGAAGTCGCTTTTAGAGACCACGCTCAACTGTCATTGTGAGTCGTTGGAACAGTGCGCAGTGGAAGAAAAATCAGCATCCGAAGAGGTCACTATCACCTCCGGTTGCTGACCGGGATACCTTTCTATACAGGTTCTGTTGACTCTTCGCCCATTAGGGGAATCTGCAAAACCGGTTCTGTGTAGGGGAGCGCCTGCGATGTATCGCCATGCGCTCCCACAGCGACCGGTTCCTTTTCATCCCCGCAGCTTCGCCAGACGCACCGCAGCTTCGCGCAGGATGTCGTCACTTTTGCAGAAAGCGAAGCGCAGGTGATTGTCTCCGATATGACGATGCTCCGGTGTGTAGAACGATCCCGGTGGAATCCCCGCAACGCCGATCTGCTCGATCAGGTAGCGCGAGAACGCGACCGATCCGCCGTCGAACACGTCGGAGAAGTCGGCCATCACGAAGTATGTCCCCTTCGGCACGCTGACCTTCAGTCCGGCGGACTGTAAGCCCTGCACCATCAGATCACGCTTGGCAGTGTACAACTCGCGGTAATCCTCGTAGTAGCTGGAGGGCAGTGTGAAGGCATAGGCCACCGCCGCCTGTGCCGGATGGTTCGCGGCAAAGGCGATGAACTGGTGTGCCTGCCACAAGCCGCGCATCAGGTCCGGGTGACCGTAGGCCCAGCCGATTTTCCAGCCCGTCATCCCGAAGGACTTACCCGCACTGCCGATCGTCACCGTTCGCTCGAACATCCCCGGCAGCGAGGCAATGGCGATATGCTGGGCATCATCGAAGATCAGATGCTCGTAGACCTCATCGGAGATCACCGTCACATCGAATTCCCGGCACAGCTCGGCGATCATCGTCAGTTCTTCACGGGTATAGACGCGCCCGGTCGGATTATGCGGTGTGTTGAGGATAATGGCGCGGGTCTTCGGGCCGAAGGCCCCCCGCAGTTCGTCCGGGTCAAAGGTCCAGTCCGGCGGATGCATCGGGACAAAGACCGGTTTCGCCCCTGCCATGGTCACACCCGGCGCATAAACGTCGAAGTACGGCTCGATCACGATCACCTCGTCACCGGCATCCACCAGCCCCATGATCGACGCAAAGATCGCCTCGGTCGCACCGGGAAAAACGATCACACCACCGTTTGCCTCAACATCCAGACCGTAAGCCCGCTGCGCATGGGACGCAATCCCCTGCTTGAGCGCGGGAAGTCCGGGGCCGGGGGCATACTGGTTATACTGTCCGCTGCGGACGGCATCGGCAAAGGCCTCGATGATCGGCTGTGGTCCGTCAAAATCCGGGCGTCCCTGACCAAGATTGACGGCATTATGCCGCTGCGCGAGGTCATTGATCTCGGTGAAAATCGTCGTGCCGAATGCAGCGACACGGTCGGCAATTCTGGGCATAATAGTCTGGTGCCTTTCAGACAGGACAGGGTGAGTCAGATAATCAAGATCACTTACTTGTCAGGAGCGAATTAAAACGTAATCCCGTAATCACGCTCCAGCCGCGCAATCACTGGTTGATAGAGTTCCTGCAGGACTGGATAAAGACTCTCACGCAGCGGTGCATCGATGCTTTTGTTGAACCGTGACGAAAAATTGAGCGTAATCCCAATGGTACTGAACTGATCGATCCCGAGGTGCGTGCAGACTTCACTCAGCAAGCCCTGTGGATCGCTGCTGATGCGATCATAGTGTCCTGCATAAAGCTGCTCGCGGGGATAATACGTCAGCCAATGATCCAGACAGGTGGCATAATCCCCACGCAGGCGCGATCCACTCGAATGGAAATGATCGATAAACCACTGGTCGGAAGCTTCGCTGATCACCATCTCAGCCCGCTGCAGGGCCATCAGCGCAGCGGACCATGCCCGGTCAATAGGATTGCGGAGCAGGTACAGCAGTCGAAGCTCCGGATAGCGGCTGTGGATTTCCGCTATGGTCTCTATCGGGAGTATGGCATACGCCGCTGTGATCTCACCAGCGAGGCCGTCTACATCCGGGTGAAACTGGTTTTCATACCATTTATAGCCACGCGAATAGTGAAGATCCCAGAAGTGAATTTCCTTTGTCTCCGGGAAGAAAAGCTGTGGATGAAGTCGAAGCTGCTGCCACAGCCAGGTCGTCCCCGACTTTTGCGCACCTATTCCAAGGAAATCAGGTTTTGTCATAGCATACTCACCGAGTCAACAAGCACAATAAAGACTATAGATAATAATAGTCATCTTGGCGATACAGGATTGGACTCATCAGGCGGATTCATACCCGTCTAACTTCGTTAGATGATCTTTGGATCAACCTTTGAACAGCACCTGGAACCATTAAGGAGGCATGATGGCGTTAAAAGTCCCGGAACGGCTGCGTTGGGCTGTCGAAGTGCTGGAAGTACAACCCGACGATCAGATCATGGAGATCGGCTGCGGACATGGTGTCGCCGCCGCGCTGGTCTGTGAGCATCTGACCGATGGACGGCTAACGGCGATTGACCGATCAGCCAAGATGATCAAAGTGGCAACCGAGCGCAATCAGGACTGCATCATGGCGGGCAAAGCCAGCTTTCACACCGTGGATCTGAACCGTATCGATATGTCAGAGATGGGCGCGGCACACTTCAATAAGATCTTTGCCGTGCATGTCAACGTCTTCTGGCTGAAGCCGACCAATGAACTGGGCATCATCCGTCAGCTTCTGGCACCCGATGGTGCACTCTATCTGTTTTACGAACCATTCGAAGTGCGTCAGAATCAGGCGACGGCAGACAAGGTGATTAAGGTGCTGGATGCACACCGCTTTTCGAGCCGCGTGATCTTCAAAAATCCTGACATAGAGCGCGGCGTGTGTATCGTCGCCAAACCTGCTGATCCATCCACGTAAACCAGACAGTCATCCGGTCAGAAGGATAAACGTCAGATATCCGTCAGCTAACAAGCAGCCAGCAGTCATGCAGATGAGCGCCGATTCGCCATAATAAAAATTATCAGCACAGCCAGAGGCCACCGTCGATAGCAACCGGAGAAGCATTATGGGCATGACCTACTACGCAGAACTGATAGACTCACCCCCATTTACGCTGGACATCGACGCGCTGACCGCAGCATGGAATCAGGCGCATCCCGACATGGAAGCCTTTCCTGAAGCTGATCCGTACAACCGCGATGCCTATCAGCTTATAGGCGATGTCCTGTCGATCGATAAAAACGGGCTGGTGAGTGCTCGTGACGTGGACTTGTTCGTATTATTCCTCGAATTCTATCGGGACTATCTGCCTGCGGAATATAAGCTGATGGTCTTTGAAGGCGGACCAGACGGCCCCATGTCGATCGAAAAAGGCTTCAAACAGGACGATTTTTTTGCATTTGAACCATGGACGTTCCTTCCCCGCGAGTATAACGTGCATGTCTTCCCGGGACATCACTACAGCGCTGCCCCTGATACACATCAGGCGAATCCGCTGGCCGATGTAACAGGTTACGAATTTCGGGTTGATGCCAGGCTGTTACGACGCAGCCTGAAAGCGAAGCTTCCGAAGGCCATTCTGCGAAAATCGTGGAGCTGGGATGAGGGCAACTATTCACTTGGTTATCGCACTGCCAGATGCAGAATGCATCTACTGTCACAGACACTGGTGATAACCGACACAAACCCCGACAGTACATGGGAACTGCTTCAGTGGTATCGCGAGATGATCCCACTGGAACACCGGCTGCACCTCACCATCACATCCGCTGAAATGCTCGAAACCGAAATGCTGGACGCCAACACAAGGTATGAACGATCAATGCACCACCATATCAGCCGTATTCCATATCCGACCCGCAGCAGCCTGCCGAAAGAAGATCTGGTGGCAATGCTCCGGAAGGTGACCGGAGTACAACAGGTTATTCAGGACGACTCACATGAAAACACCCAATCAGAGTGAGGTTGACACGAAGGAGGGCATGAACAATGGGTGACGTTTTCGGCGCATATCTGATCGACTCACCGCCATTTACACTGAATATTGAGGATCTGACAGCAGCATGGAATCGAACCCATCCTGACAGACAGATCAGTGTGCCTTACCCGACTAAACCTTTCGAAGACTGGAACGGAAAATATGAGATTTACGAGCTTGATCTAACAATCGACGAAGAGGGCACTATCGTGGGTGGGTACGATGAACTCTTCGTACTTTTTCTGGAATTTTATCGCGAATATCTGCCAGCGGAATACAAGCTGTGTTATCCCCTGGGAGTTTACGGCCCAAGCTCCAACGTCATGATTGAGAAGGGGTTTCGGGCGGAGGATTGGGGAGAAATACAGTCAGAGAAATATCCGGATTATCAACTGGAAATCCAACCGGGAACCTATCCGCGCAAGCGCTCGGTGATTTACTGGCAGAACCCACTGTACCGTGTCAGGGAATACAGCTTCATGATTGATTACCCATCGCTTGAGGCTGACCTGCGTCAGAAGCTGCCGACTGCCGCGCTTGAACGGGAAGAAAACGACCCTGATAGCTGTATCATTTACTATCGCACTGCCCTGGCACGAATGGATTTCCCGATGCAGACGCTGCTTATTGCGGACAGCCAACCGGACAACACGTGGGATCTCATGCAGTGGTATCGTCATTTGGTCCCGCTGGAACATCATCTGAATATCACCGTGCGTTCCTGGCTGACGCATACGACAAAACTTCCACGCATGAACGGTGGCGTTTATTCGCGTATCGACCTGAAGGAAATCAGCGAAATCCCCTATCAGGCACTGGACAATCTGTCAAAGGAAGCATTGGTCGCGTTTCTTCGTGAGGTCACGCACGACTGGCTTCAGCGGCCAGGCTATCAGCTCTGGGACTGATACCCGTCCCCAGCACCCATTTAACCGTGCGCTTCTGCTGGGCAGCGTCGATGCGCTGCCAAAGCTCGGAGTGCATGACCGGGCCGCCGTCTTTCTTCTTCCAGCCGTTGTTGCGCCAGCCCTTTACCCACATGGACGCGCCCTTCTGGACGGTCTCGTTATCAGTGTAAATCTGCACCGAGCCGGGTCCAGTCAGGGATTCCAGCGCGACAGCCGCTGCCAGCAGTGCCAGTTCATAGGCACTTGTCCCGGTGGCTGCATCCGACAACTCGACTGCCGCGGTGTCTGGCATGCGTGGTGTCTCTATGACGATGCCCCAACCGCCGGATTTTGCACGGCTGTCGTAGTGCGTCGAGGTGTAGATGACATAATCGAAGTCCGCCGCCGCTGCACTGGAAACCGACAGCGCAGGGGCGGCGTAAAGCGCGATTTCCTGCGTCACATCCGTATTCGGCACGATGCCACGCTTCCGCTGGACCTCTTCGCGGGCCTTGGTCGCCAGCCAGTCCACATGTTCGTTATGCTGATTCCCGGCATGTCCACGCACCCAGCGCCAGTCGATATCATGACGCTGTGTGGCCGCATGCAGACGCTGCCACAGGTCCGGGTTTTTGACATCCTTCCAGCCCTTGCGCACCCAGCCGCGAATCCATTCAGTGATACCTTTTTTGACATACTGGCTGTCGGTATAGAGCATGACCTGATGCGGTTCGGAAAGGCTTTCGAGTGCGACACAGGCCGCTGTCAGCTCCATACGATTGTTAGTTGTATCTGGTTCGCCGCCTCGATATGCACGTCGGGTGCCATCTGGAAGCAGCAGCAGGATACCATAGCCACCGGGGCCGGGATTCGGCTGTGCGCCGCCGTCGGTAAAGATCGTCACCTGAGGTTTAGGCATGGGGATAGTCTCGCTTTGTGAGGCGGTTCGGGGGCATCAGATAAGGCGCGAAAGTACGTGCCACGCCATACAGCGTGCCACCAGTGAGAACGCCTCATCCAGCACAGGTGCGCGGCGCGAACGTGTCAGCGGGATCAGCCGGTCTGCTTCAACCACGATCAGCTCATCGACACGATTCTCCAGTGCGGTCAGGCCCACATGCGCGATCTGACGGCGCTGCGAACCCTCAAAGGTAAACGGCTGAGACACGACGGCGATCGTCGCCGCCCCGGCCTCACGCGCCAGCCTGGTGATAATCGGACTGGCTCCACTGCCGGTCCCACCGCCGAGGGCCGCGAGGATAAACACCCGATCCGCGCCTTCCATAAGCTGTCTGAGGGCGTTTTCGCTTTCAAGGGCGGCACGTTTTCCGTATTCGGTGCTGCCGCCAGCGCCAAGCCCGCGAGTGGTTTCAAGCCCGATCATCACATGATTGACATTCAGCGGGCGGGTATTCTGCTGATGGGTATTGATGGCGGTTAGCGTAATGCCAGAGAGATCTTCAGCGGCGATATAATCGAGTGCACGGTTGCCACCGTCGCCCACACCCATCACCCTGATACGTGCTGGAGTTTCCAGATCCATTTATTTCTGCCTGATGTTTCCGTGATTCGGGTTGGCCGCCGCTGTGACAGCCGGAAGCGCTGCATTGATTTGCATCGGTCGGGTGGTTGATCGCCTGCCAGCCGCAGACATCGCCTTACTTCGCATCATCGCTTCCATGATCGGAGTAGGTGGCATGCTGTTCCGCTGCCTGACGGGCGGCCTGATGGCGTTCCATCCGTTCCATCTGAAGCTGCTGCACGCGCTGCATCGCTTCATCAACCAGCGAGCGGCTCAATTCCAGTGTCTGGTCGTTCTCATTATAAAGTTCTGCCGGGACAGGCAGCTTGCGTTCCTGTAGAAAATCGACAATGGCATGGCTGAACTTGCGACGGCTGCCATCACCATACAGTTCATGGACTTCGCGCAGATGTTCGACCATCCACAGAAACAGGTCTGCTTCGGTGCGATCATCGAAATATTTCAGCATCTGATACTTGCGAATCAGCGTCACAGCCGGACGATAGATATTATCGTACCAATTTGCAGCGGCTTCTTCAAATGGAACGTCGCGTTTGTCCACCTGCCTGAGAAAGGCCTGATGGATATAGATATGGCCGAGCAGGTCGGCATAGCGTGAGCTTTCCGACAGCAGCATTGACTGATGATGCGGGCGGCTGGCGGGCAGGCCAGTTTCCTCGAGGAAGGCAGCATAGGCTGCCGCCACTCCGATTTCCTCTTCAGTCATACCAGGATGAATATCGATACTCGTCGGCAGTTCGGTGACATGCGCCTGAATAGTCGTCGAACCCATCTGACGGGCGACCGAAACCCGATGATTGCCATCGCGCACGAAATACGTATCACCGATTTTGTACAGCTCGATGGGCGGCAGACCGGTCAGGCTGTTGGCCTGAGCATAGACACGGCTCCAGCGCTCCATCATCTTGCCGCTGCGCGGCAGGAAGTTGGCGGTGAAGTCACGATAGCGGCCTACACTGCCGATGATCTTGTCGATCGGGACATCGAGCAGGCCGCGATAACTCTCTTCACGCAGGCGCAAGCGCGTGCGGATGTCTTCAAAACTCAGTAATTCAGGCGATTTTCCGCGCAGATGCAGAAACATCTCCTGCCAGAAACCACGCATCCGGGCTGTCTGAAACTGGGAGATCCCCTCGCGCATATTCGCCTGAAACGATACATCATCTGTCATAAGGGTTCGCATCCCCTGTTATCTCAGGTTTACAGGTCAGTGGGGTTGTCTCAAACCAGTTCAAGTTGCGGGATCAATCAGGATCTCATCCCGCCGCACCACTGACATGTGTACATTCGTGCCGATGGTCGATCAGCCTTGTGTTATCGAAGCCGAGTGCAGCGTGTGCGCTTCATCTTCAACAATAACACAGATCATGATCTAACAACGAAATATCAATCGGTATGAACTTAGTTTGTCTATTTGAGAAATCGAGGATTTTTAGCGGAATACTGAACGTGTATCAGGCTCTGTTCTGGGACGATGATGAGCGTATTTTTAAGCATTTGATCACCCATAGCATAGCAGACGAACAGCACTTTGCAAACGGCAAAAAGTCCCACTTTGTGCTAAGAAATAGCTGTTGGTTGTTCACAATATGTTAACACCATCTGCAGACAATCATGACCTGCCATCAGCCGCAGAAAACAGACGGCAATAGATCACAGCATCGCCGCGTTGTATAGCACACTGATGCGTCCGCTGTTCCCTGCAGCAATCAGGAAGCAGGGTAGAGGATGTCCTGTTTACACCCGGCACTTGATCGAGAGCTGCACTTCTGCTGCCAACCACTTGACTCGCGACTCGAAACCGGATTATCATAAGCGCTATGACTTACTTTATGCACAACGGCCTCTTCACTTTGAACCTGATCGCGAGTACCGCGACCGGTCCCAGGGAGAAATGCGCCTTGTGACCGGTGAGTTTTCGTAATCCGGTTTGTAACAAATCGTCAATTCGACGGCTGTGGGCGCATTCGCTCGCAGCCGTTTTTGTTTGGACACGGACCATGTCATCCCTGTCCGAGATGCGTGCTGCTGCGAATGTCTCCTGCGCCATATTTCCGAAAGACCGTTATCATAAGCAACAGGAGATCAGACCATTATGCACGTCCTCAATATCCATAACCTGACCGTCAGCTATCCGGGACGCACCGTCTTCCGTGACCTGACATTCGCCCTCAGTGACCATGACCGTATCGGACTGGTCGGCATCAACGGCGCGGGAAAATCGACACTGTTCAAGGCCATTCTCGGTGTCATCGCACCGGACTCCGGCGTGGTGATGTGCGCGAAAGGCGTCACTGTTGGCTATCTGGCGCAGGAGATCAATCTGCCCGAAGGCCAGACACTGCTCGATGTCGCCTTGACGCTCCCGCCGAAACTGGCCGAAGTCGAAGTGCGGATGTCCGCGCTGGAAGATCAGCTTGGCCTGCCAGAAGTCTATGGCGACCCCGATGCGCTGGAGAAAGTGCTTGCCCAGCAGGAGCGGGTGATCGCGGAATACGTTGCGCTCGGCGGACCGCAGCATAACTCCCGTGTGCGCGAACTGCTCAACCGACTGGGATTCACCCCAGACGACTATGATCTGCCAGCGGC
>JAEZAF010000161.1 GCA_023430545.1 Chloroflexota bacterium | reverse complement strand
CGGTGTGCTGGCTGGGTCCGGAGTTCCAGCAGACGGAACCGCAGAGGCCGCTGGCATCTCCGTCGATGCAGGCTGAGCAGTTGGTGCAGCGGGTGATGCAGACGCTGTCTGATCGCCTGTTTTCCCGTCCTCACCCGCCGCCGGAGTCTGGAAGATCCCCTTCGGAGTCGCAGGTTTGTAGAAATCAGGTGACAGTTCTCCACCCGCAGGTGTGCCAGACGTCGCAAGTGCAGCGGATGCTGCCGCCTGGTCAGGCGTTGTTGGTAGCGGGGCGGAAGTCGGCGGAACCGACGCAGGTGAAGCAGGCAGCGACGATGGCGCACTGGTCGGTGTACTTCTTGGTGCACTCGGTGACACCGCCGGGGCCTGTGCTGCTGGTTGGGCTGGTTGGGCTGGCTGCGACGGTGTGGGACGACTGAACGGATTCAGTGTCCGTGCAGGTGGCTGCGTGGATGGGGATGCCGAAGCCATCCCGGCGGCAACAGTCCCAGCAGCGCTGGCTGCCGCTGCACCGGGGATATCCGCCGTCCCGCTGACCGACGACCGCCGTCCGAAACGCCCCAGAATGCCACCGCTGTCGCCCTGTTTGTCAGTTTCCTGTGTATCTGCGCCTTCACCCTCGGTTTTACGCGAGAACAGCCCCGGTATAGGCAGGGAACGTGGTCGCCCGGAGGTATCCCCGGCTGACGCGGCTGGACGTGCCGTCGCGGGCAATGTAGGCGCTGCGGCAGGGGGTGATGTCATCGGGACGGCATCAGCATTGGAAAGCGTCTGCCCACCAGCGCGGATCGTCAGACGATCCTCGATTGGAAGCTCCATCGTTTCAGGTTCAGGCAGGGCATTGGCTGCAACAGGTAAAGCCGCTGTAACCGGTGCGGGGGGCAGTTCTGCCACCGCTGGCCGTGTGACACTGATCTGAGTCTGCGGCTGAAGCGGTGTTGCTTTCTCGGCCTCAAGCCGTGCGGCGGCACGTGCCTGTGCCCGACGCTGAACCGATACCTGAAAGCTGCGTACCACGCTGGTGGCGATAACGGCCAGTTCGGCTGCGCTGGTGCGCGTCACGAGCATCAGACTGATGACGAACAGACCCGCTGTGATCACCATGCCGCCGATCTCGGTTGCATTCATCACCAGCAGTTCGTACAGAGACCACCCTACCTGGCCGCCGCCACGTCCCAGTTCGATCACTTTGGACGATAGCTGCCGGTAGAGATTGAAGTTATTCTGAAAGATGGGGTCGAAGCTGTACGCATACTGAAACGTAATCAGCAGCGCGACATAAAACAGCCCTACACCCGCCAGCCGCATCGGGTCGATCTTCGGTGCTTCGTCGCCGAAATGCCGCAGGATCAGCCAAACTCCGATTGCCAGCATCACCAACGGGACAGCAATCGCCCCCCAGCCGAGGAAACGGCTGATGGTAGTATTGATCTGGCCTGTCAGTGCCCCCGGTTGCGGGGATAGTGCGCTGAGCAGTAACAGCAGTGCGCCAAAGACCAACGCCACCCCAAGGATGTCAAGTTTTGTATCCAGTGACATGCCCTCGCCAGCGGCCTGAGGCACTTTGCTGGCTTTGGTCTTACTGGATGGCTTAGCGGCGGATTTTTTAGCAGCATCACCGCCGCCAAATGGCAGACGACTCGTCAGACTGGAGAAGAAATTCCCGCCTTCGGCCTTTGCTGCATTTTTCGTCTGTGACTTGGGTGTCGCCGGTTTATCGGCACTCGATGTACTTCCGCTACCGGCACGATTAAACAGACCCGACGCCGCACCAAAACGCGGTCCGGTCGATGTCGAAGCACTACCTGCGCTGCTGGTCGTGCTGGAACTGCTGCTCGACCCCGCACCTGGCCTGGATGATGAAGACGGCGATGAACCTGTCGGTTTTGCAGGAGTGGGTTCACTGCTGGGACGAAACCGGTTCGTCAGTCCACCAAGTCCACCGCCGAGTTTACTGTCACCGGCTGGCTTGGCATCACTTTTCTTTTCGTCTTTCTTGTCTCCACTGCCAAAACGGTTGGTAATCCCACCCAGACCACCACCGAGGCGCGCACCTATTCCACTGCCGCTATCACCGGAGGAGCCAGAGCCACTGGAAGTACTACGGGCTGGTGTCGATTTCTCAGAGGAGTCACCACCTCCAAAGCGACCGCCCAGATTTCCCAGACGTGCACCAAGAGAACCGGATGAGCTTCCGCCTTTATCATCCTTTTTGTCGTCTTTTTTGTCAGACGAGCCTTTATCCCCTGAACTACCGAAACGGCTGGTAATCCCGCCCAGACCACCGCCGAGGCGGCCACCTAAGCCACCACCAGCCGACTTATCGGCGGGTTTATCATCTTTTTTGTCACGATCAGATGGAGATGTCGGTCGGGATGATGGGCTGCTGCCCGAGCCGCTGTTTCCACTGGAACTACTGCCAGATCCCCCAAATGGTGAACTACCAGATGAAGAAGATCCTGAACGAAACGGAGAACTCGATCCGGAAGAACCCGACGAGCTGGATGATCCGCCTGAAGACGACCCGGAACCGCTGCCCGGTGTACGCGAAAACGGTGACGAACCCGATGAACCGGATGAGCCACTCGATGAGGAACCAGAACCACCGCCCGGTGAACGTGAAAAAGGTGATGAACCCGATGACCCAGACGAACCCGAACTACTGCCGGATGATGAACCGCCAAACGTGCGAGGCCCTGATCCTGATGTGCTTCCACCGGACGCACCTGAACCACTTGATGAACCGCTGGACGATCCACCACCAAATGTTCGTGGGCCGGAGCTACCCGAAGACGAGCCGCTCCCTGAACTCCCGCTGGAGCTACTGCCGGAACCGCTGGAACCAGATGGCCGGTTGAAAAAGCTTCCGGATGAAGAAGAACTCCCAGAGCCGGAACTACTCGACCCGCTGGATGGTCCACCTGTGGAGCGACTCAGCCGGGAGGATAAATCTTCACGTGAACCGGATGAAACAGGACGATTAGCGCCGCTGCCTCCGGAGAAACTGCTCGACCCGCCAGCCCGATCACGACCCGGAAGGTTACTGCTGCTCGATCCACTGCCGCTCGTGCTGAACGGGTTAACGCTTTTGCGCACGCTCGAGCGAAATGAACTGCCGCTGTCATCATCGTCGTCTTCGACTTCATCGTCGTAGTCGTCGTCGTAGGACAGATCGTCATCATACTGATCGTCGTCGTAAGAACTCATGTTAACCGTCCAACAAGTTAAGTTTTATCGACTTAGAATACCACACTTTTGTTAGATTCACGATATACAGATAGTACGGATGTTCTATGAATTGAAGCAGTGGAAGCGCCGGTGATTTCCCGGCGCGGAGGTAACTTGTATAACCGGCTATTACGAGGCGGTAAGATGGTGCAGGTCTTCGATCAGAATCAGGCCCTGACGCAGGGCCATCAGCGCGGCAGAGTAGCGATCCTTCGCCCCCATCTTATTAAGGACGCGCGCCAGCATCTCGATGACCATTGTGACTGGCTTTTCAAGCTGTTTGGCGATCTGATCGTTCTCGTACCCGGCAGCGATATACAGCAGCAGCCTGCTCTCCTCGTCCGATAACGTCAGCTCTGTATTTCCGCCCGACAGCAGACCGCTGACTACCCTTTCCGCAACACCGCGTCCAAGGTACATCTGCCCCTGCATGATCTTGGTGATCGCCTCGACCAGCTCATTTTCGTCCGCTGATTTCAGGACATAGCCGTGAGCGCCTGCCCGCAGCGCCCGGACAATATAGGCATCTTCCTCGCGGCCAGTCAGCACCAGCACCTTGACCGACGGCGCATCCCGTCGAATGGAGGGCAGAATATCAAGGCCGCCCTTGATCGGCATGTTCAGGTCCAGCACCAGCACATCTGGCAGAATAGCCAGCGTCTGTTTAAGTGCAGCATCACCATCACCGGCTTCTGCTACCACGACAAATTCTTCGCGGGTTTCCAGCAGATTCGCCAGTGTTTTACGCAGCAGCGTGTGATCATCCGCCAGAACGACCCGCGTCGTGCGTTTAGTACCGCTGCGCCATGAAGACGCACCTGCTGTTGGTCGTTCGGCCTGCATGGTATCAGCATCATGTGACGGCTCAACTGCTTCAGATGCAGCTTTACCTCCCAGCGCCAGCGATGCTTCCAACGCCTCAGCCAATGCGCCAGCTGTCTGAAAGCGGCGGGCGGCATTCTTTTCCAGCGCCTTCAGAATCACATTTTCGATCTCCACCGGAAGATCAGGGACAATCAGGCGTGGCGGTGGAGGTGGCTGTTTGACCTGCTGAAGCAGCAGTGCGCCAATATCATCCGCGTTGAATGGAAGCTGCCCGGTGATCATCTCGTACAGCACGATTCCGAGCGAGTAAATATCAGTGCGGGAATCCAGCTTCTGGCCCTGTGCCTGTTCCGGAGAAAGATAGGCCGGTGTGCCGATCACCATCCCATGTGCCGTAACGCGCTTGGCTTCACGCGGCAGTGCCAGTCCCAGATCCATGATCTTGATCATGCCGGAGGTGGTGACTTTAATGTTGGCCGGTTTAATATCACGGTGGATGATCTCGCGTTCATGCGCGTAATGCAGTGCCCGCGCGATCTGCACACCGAGATTGACCACCATTTCTGGAGAAGCGGGAATATAACTGGTCAGCGTCAGTCCATCGACATACTCGGTGACCAGAAAGTGGCGGTCATCTTCTTCGTCGATGTCATACAGCGCCATGATATTCGGGTGATTAAGCTGCGCAGCCGCGTTGGCTTCCTGAAAGAAGCGCTTGCGTGTCGTCTCTCGGACGTGTGGAAGCAGCAGCTTGATCGCGACTTCCCGTCCCAGACGCTCATCATGCGCTTTATAGACCGTCGCAGTGGAGCCATCCCCAAGATGCTCACGGATCTCGTAACGATTGCGAAGTTTTCGCCCGATCATGTAATCTCGTTGTGCCTCGTTGCCAAACACTGCGATAGTCGCCCTTGTGGACAGGAATTAGGATAACACATTGTAAGCCGATACGCACATCAGACGAATGACGGAGATTGCGAGTTCCACGCATGTACTGTTACAGCAGAAGACAAAACGCCGCCAGCATCGTAATACTGACGGCGTTTCGGATTTCAGGTGCTGAGTTTACACCTGATTTTAGCTCATGTTCTTGATGACAGCGCTCGCGAACTCACTGGTACTCACTTCGGTCGCGCCATCCATCTGACGTGCAAAGTCGTAGGTGACGATCTTCTGATCCAGCGTACGCTCATATGCCTGCGTGATCAGGTCTCCAGCTTCGCGCCAGCCGATGTGTTCCAGCATCATCACACCACTGAACAGCAGTGAACCGGGATTCACCTTATCCAGATTAGTATACTTCGGCGCGGTGCCGTGTGTCGCCTCGAACAGCGCGACTTCATCACCGATATTGGCTCCCGGTGCGATACCGACGCCGCCAACTTCCGCCGCAATCGCATCGCTCAGATAGTCACCGTTCAGGTTGGTGGTCGCCAACACATCATGCTCACGCGGACGCAGCAGCATCTTCTGGAACATGATGTCAGCAATCGAGTCCTGAATCAGGATCTTCCCTTCCGGAACCTTGCCGCCGTGATTGGCTGCAACATCATCCCAGCTGATCGTCACATCACCGAATTCCTCAGCCGCGACTTCATAGCCCCACTTGTTGAACGCGCCTTCGGTGAACTTCTGGATATTGCCCTTGTGTACCAGCGTGACGCTCTCGCGGTTATTGTCGATCGCGTACTGAATCGCCGCACGTACCAGACGCTTGCTGCCGAATTCACTGATCGGCTTCACACCAAGGCCAGCGCCTTCGAAGAATTCCGCGCCCATCTCACGCAGGAAGGCTGCCAGCTTTTCGTTTTCCGGCGTGCCTGCTTCATACTCGATCCCTGCGTAGATGTCTTCGGTGTTTTCACGGAAAATCACGACATCGACATCTTCGGGGTTCTTCAGTGGGCTGGGGACACCGCGATACCACCGCACCGGACGGATGCAGCTATAAAGGTCGAGTTCCTGACGCAGTGCCACGTTCAGGCTGCGGAAGCCACCGCCCACTGGAGTCGTCAGTGGGCCTTTGATGCCGACTTTGTACTCACGAAGGGCTTCCAGCGTTTCTTCCGGCAGATAATTGCCGTCGTACAGGCCAGCCGCTTTTTCACCGCAGAAGATTTCCATCCACGCGATTTTGCGCTTGCCGCCATAGGCCTTTTCGACCGCTGCATCCCAGATGCGCTTGCTGGCGGTCGTGATGTCATAACCGATGCCATCGCCTTCGATGAACATCAGAATGGGATTATCGGGGACGTTCAGCTTACCGTTTTCGACTGTGACCTTCTGGCCGTCCTGCGGGACAACAATCTTGTCAAATGCCATAACGCTCTATGCTCCTAAAATTTTGGATGACGCTTAAGAAGAGGCGGATTATAGCACGAAACA
>JAEZAF010000118.1 GCA_023430545.1 Chloroflexota bacterium | reverse complement strand
GGTTCCTTGTCTCCACCCAGAAATTCGAGCCGGATGCCGATATTCGGGTTCAGGAAGTCTGTCTGGGATAAGAGACCTCTCTCCAGCAGATACTGCTGATAACTGTGCGCCATCCCGACGTAATCCGCCGCATCGCCGGAGAGGAAGCGGAAATGGATCACAGCATCGAAGACATTCGGCTGGCGCTGGATGGTGCTGACGCCTGCGCCGGATCGGTTGGTGGCCTGGAAGTAAGTCTCGTTATAGACGAAGGTGTTATAGAGGAAGTTGAAATTGGTGATGATGCCCGCTGGATGCGTCTGGACCTCGCCGTACGCCGCCCCTTTTTCGACTACCGAGAGGAACGCATTCTCTTTTTCGCCATGGACCATGCCGTATACCGGGAAGGAAATCGGCATCGGGTTAATCACGTAAGGATCATACGGCTGGACGGCGATCATCCCCAGATCCGGTCCGTAGTAGCGTCCGTAGACCATGTTATTGGCTTTGGTTGCATCCCCGAACGGGACAAGGCTGCCGGTTCCATCCGGGAGGAACATGTAACCCGGAATGCTGCTGCCGCGTACCGCCCCCAGAAACGGGTAGGGATAGACCCGCCCCAGACGGAAGCTCGGATTGTCTTCACGGATCGAAGCAAACGGGATTTCGACCCGGACGCCGTCGGCTTCAAGCTGGACGATGATCTCGACGGTGATCCCGTATTCAGCAAACATCACTTTTGCGGAGAGGCCGTTCTCGACCGGGCCGGTTTCCATCGTATGCTCAGTATTGGTGATGGAGACACGCTTGTTGACGCCCTGCCTGTCCAGATACTCGATGCTGAGGCCGCTTTGGGCAAAGGCTGTCCATGTCGTATTGAGCCGATCGCCTTCCAAGACCTCATCGAGGCCGGAATGCCACAGATAGTCGCTGCGTTTATCCAGTAACTTGAAGGCCAGCGTCGTGGAATCGATGTAGAGCTGAAAGTGATCGTTTTCAGCCGTCATCTCGTAGGATGCAGGGATGTCCTGCCGGTGCGAGTCTGCGGCGGCAGCGCTGGATGTCGGAACGATGGCCGACAGCAGCACGAAAATCAGCAGAAACGCCGACCACGCCGATTGCCGCTGCGTGGGCATCATTGAACAATTGAAGTCAGGCATAAAATCAGGCACGGAGACCGACCTCCTGAACGATTGCCAGAACGAACTCGTAAAGCTGGTTGAACAGGACATAGAGGACGTAGCCGGTCAGCAGGAACATAGCCATTGTGAACAGCGTGGTCAGGATATTGCGCACCGTCTCCGAAAAGTTGTAGTTGTGTATTTCCTTGACCATGATCACCAGCATCACCCCGCACCAGACGTACATGAGCTGATTGGAGAAGGTGTAGATGAAGACCTCGTTCAGCGTCAGCAGGTTGGAGAGCAGGGCAATCGGCAGGGCGAACAGCGCATACGGAAACAGGCTGTAGGCGCTGCCGATGATGACATGGCGCAGGCTGCCTTCACCATCGCTGATGGTCGCAACCAGATAGCTGGCGGCGATCCATAAGATAATCGGCAGCAGCGTGTAGACGATTTCGTTTTCGATGCGGATCTGCCACCACTGGGTATAGGGACGGAACAGGAAACCGGTCAGGTAAATCGACAGGATTCGGATGATCAGCACCCATGCGTAGAGCAGAAAGGCAAACAGCAGACTGCCGCGCAGATTCCACTTGATGTAGTAAAAGCTATCTACAGGCTGGCGGATGAAGCGGAACATGAAGGCAAAATCATCGATCAGGCGGAATTTCTGTGCCTTCCGAAGCTGATGACGCAGTGGGTCCAGCCACTTGTTGCGACGTTCCAGCCGGGTGACGATGCTCAGGCCGGTCCAGCCGACGAGCATGACTCCCAGTGCGCTGCCCAGATGCCGCTGGAGGACGCCGTTGCGCAGTTCCCAGAACGACTGTGAATATCCGTCGCGGTCGTCGGCATAGCCATAATATTCCAGTGCGCCCGCGTAATCGCCTTCGTCGTACTCGGCATCGGCAATCGCCTGGTACGCCATGACCACCAGACCGTTGTAGTCCAGCACCTCTTCGAAGTAGGGGCGTGCTTCGGTGTAGAAGCCTTCCATATAGAGGCTGACACCTTCATGCAGCCTTCTGGCGAAATCTGTGACACGATAGGTGACAATCGCGTTTTTATCGCGGTCCAGCACATACAGATCATCCCCCACACGCTCGATGGCGGTTGGATTCGTCAGCAGTCCAAGCCGCTGATCGCCGCGATCCTGCGTGCCGAAGAGGAACAGCAGCGTCCCGTCGAGATCGTATTCGTAAATAGTGCCTGCGCCATCGACCGCGATCATCAGGCCGTTCTCGCTGACGCTGATGTCGCGGAAGCTGTTGGAGCCATAGGTCCAGTCGAACAGGTTTTTGCCGGAGACAGTGAACTTGCGAATGCTTGTGCGCGGGTCTGTCCCGGCGGTAACGGTGTACACCAGCGACTGATGATCAATCGTGGCGTTCACCGGCGAGGCGGCTTCATTGCGGATAAACTGATCGAGCTGTTCAGCGTTCAGGAACATGCGCTGAAGGATCATCTTCAGTGACATCTCGGCGGCATTGGCACCGAAGTAACCGATGAAGTTGCCGTTGGTGTTCATCATTACGAGGCCGTCAACCGAGCCTTCGCTGACGATGTAGAGATTCTGGCGTGCATCGACTTCGATTTTGCGTGGCAGAAACTGACGGTGTGCGCCGAACAGCGGCTCCGATGGGCGACCGAATTCGTTGATCAGCTCGCCGTTCTGATCGAGGATAACGATCGTATTCTTCGCCCGGTCCGCGATATAGATCGTGCCTGAGTCATCGACGAACACGCCTGAAGGTGCTTGCAGCAGTTCCTGTCCATACTCGGCGGTGATCTGAAAATCTGCATCCAGCCGGATAATGCGCCGGTTGCCGGTATCGGCGATATACAGCGAGCCATCCGGCGCGAAGAACATATCCTCCGGTGCGGAGACGGGCAGGTCGATTTCGTCCAGCGGCGTGTAGGCGTCCTGTGTCGGGATGGCAGATCCGCCGGGGCCGAGTGTCCACGTGGTGTAGGGGGAAATAGCCTGTCCCGGTGCGCCTGTGAGCAGCAGGCCAACGGTGAGGATGAGAGTCGCCAGCAGCTTTTTCATTTTATCCCCGAATGCGACATGGTACTCATCACCTGACCTTGCAGCAGGATGAAGATGATGAGATTCGGCAGGAACATGATCAGCGCTGCCGCCGCTGCGATGCCCTGACCGGCCACCGTATTGACGCCGGTCGTGGCCGTCGTAGCGGTCAGCGTGCCGAGATAGAAGGCCAGCGTCCTCAGGCTTTCGTTATTCACATACAGCGTCGAGATCTCGGCGTTATTCCATGCTGCCTGAAACGTCAGAATGGCAATGGTGGCAAGCGCTGGGCGAATCATTGGCAGGATGATGCTCCAGTAAATCCACCAGTCCGATGCGCCGTCGATCTGGGCCGCTTCGATCACCTCATCCGGGATGCCGTCAATGAACTGTTTGAGCAGGAACAATCCGACCGGAAGCGCCAGCACTGGCAGCACATGCACCCAGACCGTATTGAGCAGGCTGAGCCGTTCGATTACCAGAAAACGAGGGATGGTGACCGCAATCGGGACGAACATCAGCGCGATGGTGTTGATGGCAAACAGCGTCTGCTTGAGTTTGAAGCGCTTTTTCGAAAGAGCATAGGCCGCCGTGCTGGAGACGAAAATCGACGCAAGCACGGTGAGCGCCGTAATCAGGATGCTGTTGAACAGATAGCGGCTTACCGGAATCCCCGACGTGGGTACTCGTGAGAAAAGATCGGTGAAGTTCCGCATTGTCGGATTGGTGACGAAAAAGCGCGGCGGGAAGGCAAACAGCTCGTCCGGTGGTTTGAAGGCGTTCGAGAAGATGAACACGATCGGCAGCAGCATGATGACCGACAGCGGGATCAGCAGCACGTAAAACTTGATCTGGCTGACGTGAAAACCGTCCGGGTTGATGCCGCGATTTCTGATACCGGTATAGCGGCTGAACCAGCCCGTGTTTCTTGTGGTCGTTCCATTTCGGGTTCTGTTGATGGCGGTCATTAGCGTAACATCCCCCTTAGGTATCGCTGCCGAACAGACGATTGGCGACACGCGAGAAGAACAGCACCATCAGCAGCAGCACTACCGAGACCGCAGCGGCATAACCCATCTCATAACGCAGGAAGCCGTAGTCCTCGATGTGATTGACGATCAACTGTCCGGCGTACTGCGGGGTGGGGTTGCTGCCGGAAAGCGTTACACCGATGGCCCCGGCCTGAAACGTCCCGACGATTGCCATGACTGCGCCGAACAGCATCTGCGGTTTCATCGACGGGATGGTGATGTGAAAGATCTCCTGCCAGCGGTTGCTGATGCCGTCGATTGCCCCGGCCTCGTACAGCTCCGGGCTGATCTCCAGAATACCGGCCAGCATCGCCAGAAAGCCGATGCCCATACTGCTCCAGAGTGTAACGACGATCATGATGGTCATCAGATACTGCGGCGATTGCAGCCATTGAATCGGCTCCTGAATCATATTCAACCCCATCAGCAGGCTGTTGAGATAGCCGGTCTGGTCCCCGCTGAAGAGCGTCTTCCAGACGACGGCCATCGCGACACCGGCGGTCATGGAGGGTGAATAGAGGATCAGCGCGAAGATCGTCCGGGGGATGCGCGGAAGCTGTGCCAGTATCCATGCCAGCAGGAAGGCGACCACATATCCACCCGGCCCGACGATCACCGCGAACTGGATGGTATTGGGCAGCACATACTTCATGAATGTGTCGTCCTGCGTGATCAGCGAGATGTAATTATTCAGCCCGATCACACGCGGGGCCTGAATCGCATCGAAGAACGTGAACGACAGCAGCACCGCCGCCAGCACTGGCACGACAATAAACGTAATGAACAGCAGCGCATACGGAGACAAAAAGAGGTAGGCGCTGCCTTCCTTATTCAGCCACTTCTGAAAGGCGGTTCTAACCGTTGTCTTCTGCGGTCTCGGTACTGCCGGTACGGTTTCCGCTGTCTGAATTTTCTGTGTTGTCTGCATTTTCCATCCACGATCTGACAAGCTCAATCGTCGGGATTTTAAATTCCCGAACGCGCCTGCCATCCTCCAGGTAACCGAACTCTTCCATTTTGCGGGTGATCTCACGGTTGATGGTGATGACGGATCGGTCAATCGCTGCACGCGGGTTCGCGCCGTCGAAGACGATACGGTTCCAGATGTTACTCAATTCGCGTTCCTGCATGTAACTTCCGGGCAGACGCACCGGTTCCTGAAGCCACTGCCACTGTTCCAGAATCACATCCCGGTGTTCCTGCGGGATGTTCAGACGGCTGAAGGCTTCAGTATTGGCGGAGAACCACAGAAACTCAGGTCCGTAATTCAGCATAAGCTGTTCCTGAAAATCCGACTGCGTTTCGGTGGACAGCCACCACTTCATGAATTCCCATGCCTCTTCTGGCATATTGGTATTGCGGAAGATGATGCTGGTCTGTGCCGAGCCGGTGGCATAGCGATTCTGTGTGCCGTCCGGATGTACAGTCGCCGGGTACAGGTCGATGCTCCACAGGCCGCCGATTTCCGGGGCAACCGTCATCAGCTTGATGTAGGTTTCCACATTGGAAATACCGATGGGCAGGTTGCCGTAGCGGAGTTCCTGATAGAAGTTGACGGTCGTCAGCGGCATCCCGTAAAGGGTGAAACTGTCGGCCATAAAACGGACCGCTGCCACCGCCTCGTCGCTTTGCAGGCCGGTTGCGAATCCGCCCTCGCTGTAGAGAGGTGCACCGTAGTTGAACAGATACGGCGCGGTGAGCAGATAATTCTTCTGGCCTGTACCGGCGGAAAGCGGAGTGTTGTAATTCATTCCGTAACGCTGAAGTTCCGGCAGGACTTCAATCACCTCATCCCATGTCTGTGGGACAGGGATGCCGAGTGAGTTCAGGATGTCCTCACGGTAAAAGGTCACCCAGAAATCCTGCGTTTCGGGCAGGGCATAGACCGAATCATTGATGATGTAGCCCAGCAGCGCACCGGGTGAATAAATGTCGATGAACGAGTCGAAATCCGGGAAGGTGCGCAGGTCATACAGTGCGTTGCGGATCGCCAGTTCATACGGATTATTGGTGCTGACTCCCAGCGCCACATCCGGCTGAATATCGGCGGCGTTTGCCAGAATCAGCTTCGCCTCGTCGGGCATGATCGAGAATTTGACGCGAGTCCCGGTCTGCGGCGTAAAGGTGGAGTCCGCCATCAGTTGCAGCAGATTGACATACTGGCGGGGGCGGTTGACCCACACTTCCAGCTCATCATCACTGGCACCGACCACCTGATACGGGTCAGGGCGGAAGGAGTGCAGGAAACGCCGAAAATCCTCGGCCATCGAAGTGGTGACCGGCACGGCGGGAGTCTGCGGCATCTGATCGACCGAGTGAATGATGACTTTATCCAGCGCCAGTGCCTGATTTTGCAGCAGTGGCAGCAGTGATCCGAGTAACTGCGCGGCGGAGCCGGTGCCTTCCGAGAAGCGGCCCATATGAATCGGTATCTTATCCGGGTCGGCAGCCAGAAACAGCAGGTTGTCGATTGCCATCTGGTATGTGAGGATCTCCGGCGATGCCCCGCTTGGGTCGATCGTCAGCAGGGTTTCCTTATCGTCGATCAGCTTCTGCGCGATGGCGTTCAGGCGTTCCTCAACATCCGGAATGTAATTGGAGATCACCCATTCGCGGTACTGGTCGCGCTGATTGCCGGTCAGCCGTTTGATTTCCAGTGCGAGCGTGTTGATGTCCAGCAGCGCTTCCTGAATGGTATCGATGGCGGGCTGATACGGCGCGGCTGTCGCTTCGATGCCGAGGACATTCACCCCCTGATGCAGATAAATCCGGTAGGGTGTTTCCCCGCCCAGATGGACATCCTGCCAGTCGAATGTGTGCGGGAAGGCGACCGTATTCAGTTCTTCGAAGGGCACTTCGCCATTGATGGTGAAGCGGCGGAACACGGTGAAATTGTTGCGTGTGTTCTGCAATGCCCGCAGGCTGATACTGTACAGCCCATCTTCCGGGACTTCGAACGCGTAATAGACGGTGCTGCCGCTGAGCTTCCAGCTTTCACCGCCGAGGGTATTCATCAACTGACAGTAGGTGGCATACGGTGTGACGGTCAGGCTGGCGCTGTAGGCAGGGCGTGCCGCCGTGTCATTCTTATAGGTTGG